>CAZQTJ010000243.1:0-3855 GCA_964596035.1 uncultured Cocleimonas sp.
AAACCAATATCTTACGCCCTGTTATCCGCATTGACCTCACGGATTCAGGTAAAAGAAATACTAACAACCGCGCTCCTCTTGTTCATCTAGCTCCAAAATAATCTCTTCTATCGCGTTTTTATACCCCGCAGGGTCTTGCCATAAACCGCGTTGCATTGCTTCTAATAAACGCTCTGCCATTTCCTTCATCGCTTGTGGGTTGTTTTGCTGTAAAAAGGCTTTGTTTTCACTCTCTAATAAATAACTTTCGGTGACTTTTTCGTATTGATAATCTTTGATTAAATCGGTGGTCGCGTCATAGGCAAACAAATAATCAACCGTGGCGGCCATTTCAAAAGCGCCTTTATAGCCATGACGTTGCATTCCTTTAATCCACTTTGGGTTTAACACGCGCGCGCGAATCACTCGATTTAGCTCTTCTTCTAATGTTCTTATTTTGGGTGATGCAGGGTTAGAATGATCGCCATGATAACTACTGGGAGTTTTACCACTTAACACCCGAATAGCATTATTCATCCCGCCTTGAAACTGATAATAATCATCGGAATCAAGTAAGTCATGCTCGCGGTTGTCTTGATTTTGCACCACCACGTCGAGTTGCGATAAACGATGCTCAAAAATAGCATGAGCCTCATTACCCGTTTGTTGTTTTCCGTAAGCATAGCCACCCCAGTTGACATAAGCGGTAGCAAGGTCGCTTTTATCATCCCAACAGCGTTCATCAATTAAGCCTTGCAAACCTGCGCCATAGCTTGCTGGTTTTGAGCCAAACACACGAAAACCTGCCTGTTCTCTCGCCTGTGTTTTATCAAGCCCATTTTCCTGTAATAACACCATATCCTGTTGGATGCGCTCACGCAGGGGGTTAAGGTCGGCGGGGTCTTCAAAGTCAGCAATAACCTGCACGGCACTATCAAACAAACGAATCACATTGGGAAAAGCATCACGAAAAAAGCCCGATATACGCAAGGTGACATCCACCCGTGGGCGACCTATTTGCACGGCAGGAATCACCTTAAAATCAATCACTCGTCCGCTCATTGGCTCCCAGATAGGCGCTACTCCCATTAAAGCAAAGGCTTGAGCAATATCATCGCCACCTGTGCGCATGGTCGAAGTACCCCACACCGATAAGCCCAGCGTTTTGGGGTATTCCCCCTGTTGTTGTAAATGCTTCATAATCAACTGATCGGCCGATTTTTTACCTAGCTCATAGGCGGTGCGCGTGGGGATAGCGCGTGTATCGACAGAGTAAAAATTACGCCCTGTCGGTAAAACATCCAAGCGTCCGCGTGTCGGCGCACCACTTGGCCCCGCAGGAACAAATCGACCTGATAAAGCTCGCATAAACTGTAGGATTTCATTTTGCCCACAACGATCGAGAAGTGGCGCTAATGTAGTTTCCACAAAGTCAAAAACAGCTTGGCTTGATGATCCATAAACAGGCAACTCATTTATTTTTGCGCCTGTCGCGCGCGCTTGCATACGGGCGACAATTTTCTTGATAAGCTCTTTGGCGAGCAACTCCAGCCTTTCACGGGTATCGCCGTGAGTGCGCCACAAGCTATGATGGATAGATTGCAATGGTGCAGGTTTTTCTCCCTGCCAAGGCGTAGCTGCGGGGGTGTTGATATTAAATTCAATCTTTAAATCCTCCGCTAAGGCATCTAAAATTCCCTTGTCTTGCAAACGATTACCACGCGATAAGCGCAATAAAGCCACCAACGTATCAATGCCTTGCTCACCACAAGGCGACTCGCCCATAATATGCAAACCGTCACGAATTTGGCTTTCTTTTAGCTCACATAAATAAGTATCTAACTCATTTAGGCGTTCATCCTCCTGTTGTGAGGATAATTCTTGATCTAATTTGCTGCGTTCTAACGCCTGCAATACCTTCTCGCGTAATCGCGTTTCTCGCTGATTATCTAAACCCATTGCTTGATAATATTCATCCACCAACTGCTCTAATTCTGCCAACTCACCATAGCTTTCTGCGCGGGTCATCGCAGGCATTAAATGGTCGATAATCACCGCTTGTGCGCGACGTTTTGCCTGTGCGCCTTCGCCTGGGTCATTGACAATAAAAGGGTATAAATGTGGCATTGGTCCCAGTGCTATCTCCGGCCAACATTGATTAGAAAGCGCCACGCTTTTACCAGGAAGCCACTCCATATTACCGTGCTTGCCGATATGCGCGATAGCATCTACCTGATATTCATGGCGTAACCAAAAATAAAAGGCGAGATAATTATGCGGTGGGATTAAGTCAGGGTCGTGGTAAGTAGCGTTCACGTCGAGGTTATAGCCACGCGCAGGTTGCACCCCAACAAAGGTTTCGCCTAAGCGGATACCTGCTATCATAATACGTTGTTGGCGCACTTTAATATCATCATCAGGCTTTCCCCAACGCGCGACAACGGCTTGCTGATTGGCTACAGGGAGCATGGCAAAGTAGTGCTTATAGTGGTCTAAAGACATACTTTGTTGACAGCCACGTTGCGAAAAATAGCTAGGGTCATTGGTAATATTAGCTTGCAAGGCTTCAATTAAGGCATTGCCATTTTCGGGGAGATCATCGACAGGGTAGCCCGCTTGTTGTAAGGCGTACAAGATATTCATGGTCGATGCAGGGGTATCAAAACCTACGCCATTGCCGATACGTCCGTCATGGGTGGGGTAATTTGCCAAGATCAAGGCAATACGTTTTTGTTGATTGTTTTTATGGCGTAAATTAGCCCAGCGATAGGCTAACGTTGCACAAAAACGCGCGCGTTCAGGGTGTAACTGATGAGCAATCACATCTATCTGACTGCGATCATCACGTCGCAATACCGTCTTAAAACTAATCGCACGGCTGATAATTCGCCCGTCCATCTCTGGTAAGGCGATATTCATGGCTAAATCACGCGAGCGTAATCCCAAAGGATGTTCCGCCCAATCGTCCTCACTATTCGCGGCTAATATCAGTTGCATAACAGGCACATCTGCCTGAAATAAAGGTCTGTTGTGATTAATATCATCTGTTGCGTTATTCACCGCAAAACTGGTGGTATTGAGGATAATATCCGCCTGCGCCTGCTCACATAAAAGATCAACCAAAGCCATGCTAGTCGCTTGTTTTAAAGAGCTAATCACAATCGGCAAAGGGTTGAGTTTGTGCTGTTGCAGAATCGTTAAAAAGTCATCAAAAGCTTGCGTATTGCCCGACTGCACATGAGAACGATAAATTAATAGCACCGCCACTGCTTGATTATCTTGCCACTGCGCTTGCCAATCCGACAAGCTTGCTTCTTCGATTTTTGGATGATAAATCCACTCTTGCGGTAACTGTCGCGGTTCTTGCCACGGGCTTGCTTTATCAAAAAATCGACTTGCCAACCACGCCAATAAATTCTGTATATTACGCTTACCCGCCTGCCGTAAATACTGCCAACAACGTAAGGCATCCGCGTGAGCAACAGTGCTACTTGCCAGTAATTCATCGTCTAACAGATCATCACCAGAGACAACAATAAGCGCTATACTGCGCTGTTGACAAAGCGTTTCCAGTTGTTCCAAACCATACTGCCAATAGGATTTACCACCTAATAAGGACACCACGATAAGCTGGGCAGATTCCAACACGCTATCGGCATACAAATCAAACGCAGCGGGTTTATTCAGGTGAATTAAATTAGCAAGGCGGATAGAAGGATAGTCTTTAGGCAGCTCACTAATCACATGCGATAACAGCGTTAAAGCGCTATCTTGAGCCGATAAAATAACAATATCCGCAGGTGTTTGTTGCAGATCAATAATGCCTTCATCATCACTAAAGCCACCAGGTTTTGCCGCGAGTAAATGCATGATTTA
>CAZQTJ010000244.1:0-3852 GCA_964596035.1 uncultured Cocleimonas sp.
CACGACTTTATGCTTTCCTGCTGCCAAATAAACCGCTTTTTCATGAAATACCTGCGTTGCACCTAGATACTGATTGTCTATATGCCAGAATATCTGCCGTGATTTATTACGATGGATGGCTTTAAACACGACTTTACTGCGCTGCCCTGCTAAATCAGTGGGTATATATATTTGCGTATTCTTACGAGGGTAAAGCAGGCGAATTGCTTTATCGTTACTCTCCCTACTTTCTACGCTTTTGCAATCATCGCGCCATTCTGGCAAAGGCTTATAATTGGCATGATTTTGTTGATAATAAAATGCTTGGTCAGGCGGTAATACAAACCACGATATATGCTGCATCTTACTAACCGACTCACACTGGCTATTTACTCGCTTTAAAACATCACCGACTGTTACCACATGAATCATTTGATGATAAGGACTGATGCGCTCAAAGTGACTGCTTTTAGGAATCCAATAAGGGCTGGATTTGCAGTTTTCATTTGCTAAAAAACCATCATCATCACAGATTTTAATTTTCCTCATCTGCGCCAATGGCTTTTGAAACCAATCATTACTCAGCGACAAACGATTAAACACATCAAATAAAATGGGTGCGGCAGCCTTTGACCCCGTTAATTCTTGGCGACCTTCTCCTGCCGCATTACCCACCCAAACTCCCACAGTATAATGCGGTGTTGTGCCTATTGCCCACGCATCGCGGTGTCCGAAGCTTGTACCTGTTTTCCATGCTATTTTATGACTACTACTAAAATTACGCCAATAACCCGACTCATCTGGGCGCGTCACCTCAAGTAAAGCCTGTAAGGTCATCCAAGCACTGGGGGGGGAAATTTCTGCACGGCGTTTGCTCTTGGTATTACCCCCTTGCAACACCGTTGCCATGCGATAATTCTGTGGTGAATTTTGCCCTGCAATATCGGCAAGGTTGGCGTACAACGTGGTCAGCTCCCATAAGGTTGTTTCAGCGCCACCTAAAATTAATGGCAAACCATAGTCACGCGCTTTACGATGTAAAGTCGTCATTCCCATCTGCCGTAAAAAACCCAAAAAACTTTCCACTCCATGCAAACTAAGTAAATTAACTGCTGGAATATTTAAAGATCGCGCCAATGCTTGTTTTGCCCTCACTGCCCCTTGAAACTGACGGTTATAATTTTTAGGACGATAACCGAAATAACGCACTGGCGTATCAGCAATTAACGTCTCGGGTAAAATTTTCCCCTTGTCAATCATATTAGCAAACAAGAAAGGTTTTAGTGTACTGCCTGTACTACGTGGACGATGTACTATATCAATCGCTTGCCCATATTTGATGGCTTTTTTAGCAGGCGCATTCCCCACATAAGCACGCACCTCAAACGACTCATTATCAATCACCAAAATCGCTAAATTATGCACATTAGCCAATGCCAATGTTTCGCCATGATGCTTGGCAACTTGATTGATACGCTGTTGCAAGGTTTTATCAATGGTGGTGTAAAAACGTTGCTGCTGCGGATGCTGAGTGATGAGCGTATCCAATAAATGTGGGGTTAGGCGCGGTAGATCTTTTGGCTTGCGAGGCAATGGCTCTAAAATTGCCAGATCATACTCTAACTTAGGAATCACCTTTTGTTGGTACAATTTTTTCAGCAAGCGATTACGTTTATCCCACAGTTTCTGCCGATGCCGTCCTAAATGAATCAAGGAAGGACTGTTCGGCAATACCGCCAACATGGCACTTTCAGCCCACGATAATTGCGTCGGATTGCGACCAAAATATCGCCAAGAAGCTGCCTCCAAGCCCACCACATTACCGCCAAACGGCGCATGGCTGGCATATAACGCCAGAATTTCCTGCTTGCTATACGCCAACTCCAAACGCATCGCCTTAAACAATTCTTTAAACTTTGCCCACAATGTGCGACGTGGGTTATGCTCCGCGAGGCGAATCACCTGCATACTTAGAGTGCTCGCCCCACTCACCACATACCCCTGTTTGACATTAAGATAAAACGCTCGTGCAATCGCCACGGGGTCAACGCCAATATGATAGTAAAAGCGTTTATCCTCAAATGCGACAATGGCAGAAGCGAACTTGTTCGGTGTTTGATTTAAAGGAGGGAAACGCCACTGCTCATCGGAGGAAATATGTGCGCCAAGGAGTTGTTTGTTTTTACTTAAAACAACACGGGATAAGGGATCGTTAAATAAAGGTTTAGGAAGGGAAAACCAAAACAAAAGAAAAGCAATGCAGAAAATTAAGAGCAATAAGTATTTAAAATAGCCTTTCATCTTCAAGCGATTCTGCGCTCTCTTGTTTTGTATTATTTGATGTTTAAGAGATTGTAAAAAAGACATGAGAGGAGAATTTAACCACAACAAGAAGAAACCATATCACTCAAAAAAATTAGCAGTGAAAGATTTATCTTTTACCACAAACAACAGCGTAAGCGATAATGTTTGTGGCGTGACTTAAGCGCATCTATCGATGCTCACTACCATCACCAAATTTAGATTCACTCCATCTTAAAATAAAGACAGATAAGCTAATGATAAGTGTTGCCCCAACAACAATCATTACACGATCACTATCCATTTTTTTTAAATCAACCGCAAGATAGCGAGTGAGTGCAGTGATAGAAATAAACAATAAGAAAATCACAGGTAGTTTTTTTGTTTTGAAAAAAATACCAACCATTGCACCTAACTCAAGATAAATAAATAACAGTAAAATATCATCTAAAGTAGCAAAACTTTTTTCCATAATCATTAAGTATTCATGAACCGCAGTCCATGCAACCGTCCCACCAATCACAAATAGCCCGATTAAATGAAATATCTCTACCGCTATCTCTCCTACTTGCTCTACCAACTTTCTGACCCTAAGCATTTCTCCCCCTTGTTTTATAGCACAACACTTAATATTGGCATAAAAAAAAGCAGCTTAAAAATACTTATGTTGCAAGAGGAACCAAAACACATGAAAAATACGATTATAATAATTTATCTAAATGTTCGAGACGTTTCATGAGCGCATCATATTGTTCTTCCTTTTCAAGTACGATGATATTTCTCTGCAGCGCAATAATTTCATCAGCAATTTTCTTTGATTGAATTTTTAGCCCTGCACTCGTATTTTGGCTAACTTTCAACATATTCTCATTTGCTAAACTAAGTGCTTTAATAATTTTTTGCTCTTCAACTGTATTGGTTTTATCCGTTAAAAGGTAATTAATATCTTGTTTAATGGAAGATATTTCCTCTTTAAGCGCTACTTTCTTATTAGTACTACTTGCTTTATCAAGATAAGTGAATGTTTGCTCAATTTCATTTTTAACGCCACTAAGGTTATGGCTAACAAACAAGTCATGTTTAGCGTAATTAAAATGTAATCTAGCATCTAATAAATGTTTTAGTGTCTTGTTGGCAGAAGAAGATTCACTCCAACTGTTAGACAGCTTGGTTACTTCCCTATTTAAAAGCGCATTACTACGATGCCAAAGCCTTGACATAACGCCTTCTTTATTTTCACTGTCTTGTTGATGTAATTGGCGAATTTCAAGCATTAATGCTTTTGCTTCTTCTTTCGTTTTCTCATCTTTGCTACTTGATAAATCTTGCAACAATGCTTCCGCAGTTTGTAAGTTTTTATTAAACGCTTCTACATTGCCATTTTTAATATTTTGATGCGCCTCCGATAATTGCTGATGTGCCATTGTAAGCGGGTGAGTCATACCTGTTGTTTGCTGATGCCCTGTCATTTCAGAAATAGCACCACCAGATAGCGCAAGAGCTACGGTGAATATAATAATAGATAGACTAGATTTGATTTTAAAAGAAGACATTGTTACTCCAATAGCCATT
>CAZQTJ010000245.1:0-3849 GCA_964596035.1 uncultured Cocleimonas sp.
TCTTTCAATAGTGGTAGTTTAATCTCTACAACTAAACCAGGGTAGTTGTCGGATAGCTGTATTGTCGCGTCATGCAAATCGATGACGGCCTTCACTAAACTTAAACCTAGACCATTCCCCACGGTGCTACGCGCATTATCTAAACGTACGAAGCGTTTAAATACATGCTCTCGTTGATCGACGGGAATGCCTAAACCTGTATCACTAATTTTTATAGAAAGGTTTTGTTTATCAGCAGAGGCATATAGCTTAATACTGCCATTATCGGGCGTGTATTTAACGGCATTATCCAATAAATTAGTGAGTGCTTGGGCAAGTAACTGCTGATTTCCTAGTAGTGTTAAATGGTCTTCTATTTGATATTCAAATTTGATATTTTCTTCTTCCGCAACAACTTCGTATAGCTCTCCCATGCCATTAAGCAATAGGGATATGTCAACGTTTGCAAATTTTTTACGTTTTGTACCTGACTCAGTCTGTGCAATATTAAGCAAGGCGTTGAAGGTATTAATAAGTGCATCGACATCTTCAATCGCTTCTTGTTGGGCTTGTTGATAGTCAACGGTGTTGGGATTTTTTAGTTGGGTTATTTCTAAACGGTTACGTAAACGATTTAGCGGTGTGCGTAAGTCATGCGCTAAATTATCAGTCACTTCTCGCATACTTTGCATCGATTGTTCTAAGCGTTGTAGCATACGGTTAAGCACGATACTCAAGCGGTCAAACTCATCGTTTCGACGTGTAAAAGGCATCCGCTGAGTTAAATCACCCTCTATAATTTCTCCTGCGGTATGACGTATAGCATCAATACGTTTCAGCACACTGCGTCCCATGAGTACGCCTCCTAGCAATGCTAAAGTAAAAATAATGGCAATAGCACTGATGACAATACTAAAAATTTTATTGAGTAACTTTTTTTGTTGATTTAAGTCTGCACCGACTAAAAGCAAGTGTTTATTGGGTAATATGGTTAATAAAACACGGGCGGGATCTTTCTTTTGTGTACGAGGAATTAAACGTGAAATATTGCCTAATGGCATGGTGGTATAGGCTTGCCGTCTATCTGCCGTAATGTATTCTGGGTTGAATGATTTGTTAATATCACGTCCTCTTCTATCTAATAAAGCATAGATAAAAAAGGTGGTGCTGGAATCTGCATTACGACGTTGAATAGTTTGTGCTAAAGCATCAAAACGGTCGGTGTGATAACGGTTCATCAGCACGTCGGTTTCTAACTGTAGGCGTTCGTCGGTTTGATGTTTAATTTGTTCAGCAACAAACCAGTAAATAATTGATAGCGTAATGGTCGCAATTAAACTAAATAAGAGTGCATAAATAAGTGATAAGCGAAAAGCGTTGGTATTAAGCAGGCGATGAAAATCAGAAATTTTATTCATGCCTAAAGATCAATCTTCTTCATTAGGGTCATACAAAGAATAACCCGCACCACGAACGGTATGTAATAACGATACGGAAAATTCACGGTCTATTTTTGAACGTAGGCGACTAATATGTACATCGACCACATTGGTTTGCGGGTCAAAATGGTAACCCCATACTTTTTCTAATAACATAGTGCGCGTGACGACCTCACCCGCATGACGCATGAGTTGCTCAAGTAAAATAAACTCACGGGGCTGTAAATTAATTACCTGACCTGCTCGTGAAACACTATGTTTGATAAGATTCATTTCTAAATCACTGACCGTCAGCATACTTTGTTCTTGTGCAGGTTGTGAGCGTCGCATTAAGGCTTGCAGACGCGCCATTAGCTCACTAAAAGCATAAGGCTTAACGAGATAATCATCACCACCTGCTTGTAACCCTTCAACACGATGATCGACTTCACCTAAAGCACTTAAAATTAATACGGGAGTGACAACACCTTGTTTACGGACTTCTTTAATCACCGACAAGCCATCACGTAATGGCAACATGCGATCGATGACGAGTACATCGTATTTATTATTTAAGGCCATTTGCAAACCTTCTTCGCCATCTTCAGCATGGTCCGCAATATGCCCGCTTTCGCTTAAACCTTTTTGAATAAAGGAAGCAGTTTGTAAATCATCTTCTATCAATAAAATATTCATAATAAATCCAGTATACGGCAGGAGGATAAGCAGGGATTAATTAATATTCCGTAACCTTGTGGAAAAGCTTTGGTAAGACCGCATATGAAATACTGTAGTCATTAAGGATTCATAAAAGGAAAACAGATAGATGAACCAAGCCATAGTACGACCAACAACACAATCCACAAAAACACATACACTAACAAATATTTTAACTGCTCTATTACTTATAGTGATGGTCGTTAGTGCGAGCATTTCAAGTGTACAAGCCTTTGAGCTTCCCGACTTAACCACCTTAATAGAGAAAAACCGTAGTGCTGTAGTTAATATAAAAGTAGAAGGAATTAATGAAAACCCTTTTTCAGAAGAGATAGAACAGTTACCTGAGGAGCTGAAAAAATTCTTCAAACAAATGCCACATTCAAAAATGCCCAGAAGACATGGTAATAAAAAGCCTTCTGGAAAAGCCTATGGTTCTGGGTTTATTCTTTCTTCTGATGGTTATATCGTCACCAATTCTCACGTTATAAAAGATGCAGAGTCCATTAAAGTCACGCTCAGCGATAAGCGAGAGTTAGTCGCTAAGTTGATTGGTACAGACAAGGACAGTGATATTGCCTTGCTAAAAATAGAAGCAACAGCTTTGCCCGTGTTAGAGTTAGGGGATTCGTCTTCATTAAAAGTGGGACAATGGGTTTATGCGATAGGCGCACCTTTTGGCTTAGATTATACGGCGACTCAAGGCATCGTCAGTGCTTTGTCGCGTCACTTACCTGATGGTAACTACGTTCCTTTTATTCAGACTGATGTTGCCGTAAATCCTGGAAATTCAGGCGGTCCATTATTTGACCTTAACGGTAAAGTAGTTGGTGTCAATTCGATGATCTATAGCCGTAGCGGTGGTTTTATGGGGGTATCTTTCTCAATTCCTGCTAACCTAGTTAAAAATGTAACGGAGCAGTTGAAAACAAAAGGTTATGTCAGTCGCGGAAAATTAGGTGTTCATATTCAAGATTTAAGTCAAGAGTTAGCAACATCATTCCAATTAAAATCACCAGAAGGCGCTTTAGTTGCTAAAGTTGAACGGAACAGTGCTGCAGAGAAAGCAGGTATCTTGTCAGGTGATGTGATTATAGCTTATGGCGACTCTCCTATACGTTCCGCAGCAGATTTACCACCTTTAGTGGGCGATACGCTGATTGGTCGCGAAGTTTCCGTCAAATTAATTCGTAATGGAGAAGAGAAATCTGTTGGTGTGAAGGTAGGCGAGTTAGAAAATAAAGCGGGTAAAGAAAAGAGCGAAATAGCAAAAGTAAATAATGGCGAAGGTTTAGGACTTTTAATTTCTGCATTAACCGATAAGCAACGAGAAAAGGCAAAACTAAAAGGGGACGGTGTTTATATCTCCAAAGTGATTCCCGATAGTGTTGCGGATATAGCAGGGTTTAAAAGTGGTGACATTGTGCGCTCATTTAATAATAAAAAAATTAGCACGCCAGACGACCTAAAAAAAGCAGCAGAGACTATGCCTAAAAATAAACCTGTTGCAGTACTCTTAATTAGAGGTACGCAAACTCGTTTTCTTGCGGTTATTAAGACGACTCCAAAACAATAAAATTTGGCGAAAGCCAAAAGGTACAGGACGAAAGTCCAATAATAAAAATAATGGGATGGCGGTGTAAGAGTGATGATCTTACACCGCTTTTTTTATGAGTTAAGCCTGAATCCGTGAGGTCACTACGGCACAGGACGCAAGCTATTGATTCATCACGGG
>CAZQTJ010000246.1:0-3825 GCA_964596035.1 uncultured Cocleimonas sp.
ATCAGTAAAGCAGGTTAATCATAACAATTAAGATCACTAAGAATAATAAGGTCATGACACTGCCTGCGCGGATAAAGTCGGGTACGCGGTAGCCGCCTGGCCCCATGGTTAAGGCATTTACTTGATGGGTGGGGATTAAGAAGGAGTTGGAGGTGGCGATGGCGACGATTAAGGCGAACACGGCGGGGTCGGCATTCACGCCAATGGCGATATTCACGGCTAAGGGGACAAGCAGAACGGTTGCGCCGACATTGGACATGACGAGCGTAAAGAAGGTAGCGAGTACGGCGATTGATAGTTGAATGACCCATATTGGCATATCGCCGACCACATTTAAGGTTTGCTCGGCGATCCATTTTGCTGTGCCTGTTTGTTCTACTGCTAAACCTAGGGGGATTAAACTGGCTAATAAAAACACGGTTTTCCATGAAACGGCTTCATACGCCTCATCTATTTTTAGAACGCCTGATAGCACCATGCCGATTGCGCCTGTCAGCAAGGCTATTGATAGACGAATTTCAGTGAATAGCACCATTGATAAAGCAATGGAGAAAAAGATACCCGCCCAGACGACTTTCTGAGGACGCAGTTCTTCGCGTGGATATTCGGTGGTAATGACAACAAAATTTTTGTCTTTTTCTAGCTGTACTAATGATTCCCATGTGGTGTGTACGATAAGCGTATCACCTGAATGAAACGGCATATTACGAATATCTTCACCTTCGCGCATGGTGTCGCCGTCGCGGTGTAAGCCGACCATGGCGATGCCGTAGCGTTTACGCATCCAGACATCACGCGCACTTTTACCAATTAATTTTGAACAGGGAGGGATAACAATTTCCGCAATGCCTGCTTTTGTTTTTGCGAGGTCTTCTGAAAATGTGCGTAGTTCGTTACGTCGTTTTAAATCATATTTGTCGATAAAATTATTGAGGTCGCTTGGTTCTGCTACAACACCTAAAACCATACCTGCGGTTAAGCCTGTATCGCGGTCTAATGCACCAGGACCGACGCGTGTTTCTTGTCCTAATAATTTTGTGGCGATAATTCTGACGTGGTATAGCGTTTCAATATCATCTAAATGCTTACCGATTAATTGACTGTTATCGGTGACGACAACCTCAAAGAGTTGGTAGCTAACGCCATAGACATCATTAAAGTATTGCATCGCGTCAACCCCAGTGGTGTTACTTTCGCTAGGGCTTGCAGGTAGTACGTAGCGTCCTGCAATAACAAAGTAGATGATACCCGCAATGACCAGAGGAACACCAATAGGCGTAACCGAAAATAGTGACCATGCTTGCATTTGTTGGTCTGCGGGTAGGGCAGTGTTTGAGGTTTGAATAAGATCATTCAGTAAAATCAGAGGAGAGGAGCCAACCATTGTCATGGTTCCACCTAAAATCGCACAGAAGCCCATCGGCATCAGCAAGCGTGACATTGGTAAACCAGAGCGTGCAGAAATACGTGCAACAACAGGCAAGAACAGAGCCGCTGCCCCCACGTTTTGCATAAAGGACGAGATAAAGGCAACCGTTCCCGAAATGATAGGAATAATGCGTTTCTCCGATGTGCCACCCGCGCTTAAAATAAAGGCAGCAACTTTCGACATAATGCCCGTTTTATCTAAACCCGCGCCAATAATCATAACCGCGATAATGGAGATAACCGCGTTACTGGAGAAGCCATCAAATAAATGTTTGGAATCAACCAAAGGTTCTTCTAAGCCCATGATAGGGAAAAATAAACTGGTCAGCCCAAGCAGCACCATAATGCTAATGGCGGCAATATCGACATCTACAATTTCAAAGGCAAACAGGTAGATGGTTAAGAGCAAAATGGCGGTTACCCAAGCTACGGCAATACTGGGAACTTGAAATGCTAAAAAGATAGCAACAGCGATAAAAACAACCAGCGAGATGAGGCGTTTTTTTATGGTTTCGTTAATGGTCATTTGCTTGCCTTAAAAATAGCGAATAATTAAAGCCCGCGAGCATACTGCAACTCTTTTGAAAATGTAAGGTAATGCTGTCTAAGTGTCAGTTTTTGGGGATAAGTTAATCAGATATGAACTCTCCGCTTTGATGTTGCCACATTGAGTAGTAATTACCTTTTAAATCTAATAGCTGTTGATGTGTTCCTTGTTCAATTATTTTTCCTTTGTCTAATACTATAATTCGATCCATGCGTAATATGGTGGAAAGACGATGTGCGATGACAATGGCGGTTTTATCTTTAATTAACTCAAAAATAGCGACTTGAATTTGCTTTTCGGTAAGTGAATCTAAGGCGCTAGTGGCTTCGTCTAAAACCACAATCGGCGCGTCTTGCAAGAAGGCTCTGGCGATGGCAATACGTTGTTTTTCACCGCCCGATAGTTTTACGCCACGTTCGCCAACCCGTGTTTCAAACTGTTTTGGGAGTTGCTCGATAAACGCTAAGCTTTGTGCTTTTCGGGCAACGTCGCGTAATGCTTCTTTACTTAATTTTTCACCTAAACAAATATTGTCTTTAATGGAGCGATGAAATAGCTCGGGTTGCTGTGGCACTAATGATATTTGCTGGCGCAGTGATTTTAGGGTGAAGTCTTTTGCATTGATGCCGTCAAATTCTACGCTACCTTGTTGCGGGTCAAAAAATCGGAAGAGGAGTTTAGTGAGTGATGTTTTTCCTGAGCCTGATTGTCCGACCAGTGCTATTTTCTCACCTACTTTTATATCGAGATTAAAGTCAGTAAAGAGTGGTGCGCTATTGTCTTTGTTATATTTGAAGTTTACATGGCTAAACTTGATTGCGCCTTGGCTGATGGTTTTATCACTGGCGTTTTTGCTGTCTTTCTCAAAGTCAGTATGGCGAAACACATCGGCCATTTCTGTTGCATCAGCGATTGCGCCAAAGAAGTGGCGGAAGTTACGCCCAAATTCCCATAGACGACGTACTAAAATGAGCATAATGCCCTGAAATAAAACAAACTCTCCTACATCAAAATTACCTTGTTTCCATTTCTGTATCATGAGGTAAATGAGCAGGTATTCGATGGCGAAGGTCATAATGCCTTGCACGGCAAAAGAGACAAACATTAATACCCATGCGATGATTTTTTTCTTGTAAACAATATCGACGTTTTCATTAACAATATTTTGTTCGGGCGTTTCCATTGCGAAGCTTTTGACGATGAAGATATTGCTAATGGCATCGGAAAATTTACCGCCTAATTTGGAGTTCCATTCTTGCACGTCTTTATCAAAACGTAATTTCCAGATGGAGAAAGTGATCATCCATGTGATAAACAATACGACCCAGAGTAGGAAGTAGAAGGCAAATAAAGGCTGTTGTTGGTAGAAGATGAAAAATGAAATGATAATGGCTAATACATTCTGAAAAAAATGGAAGAAAAACCAGTCCATAATCGCTTCAAAGGCATGGGAGAAACGGTGTGCTTGTTTGATGAGACTGCCTGAAAAGCTATCTTCAAAGAAGGTGTAATTTTGCTTGAGTAAGACTTCAAAACAACGCTTTTCAAGTATCGCTACACCACCAGCATCAACAGGAATAATACCCATTTCGAGGGCGCGCCACGCCAACCATATCATCACAAAAAATAGCGCAATATAGGATAGGTTTTCCATTAAAATAGCTAAGGTAGTCTCGGAGTAGGGCTCGGCTAATGCACTGGTAATGTTTTTGTAGAAATGGATGTTATAAAGTTCTAGAAAAGTAATGAGTGTTAACGCGACGAGTATCAGTAGAAAAGGCCATTTTTTTTGCCAGATAACGCGTGAGTATTCTTTTATGATGATGTCCATGTGGATAGTGTAGTTTGTT
>CAZQTJ010000247.1:0-3819 GCA_964596035.1 uncultured Cocleimonas sp.
ATAAGTTATACCAAGGGCATCGTTTACAATTCGCATTTAAACGAACTTTAAGTCGATTATTAGCGATGGATTATTCTATGTAATAAATAAGCTCGTTGGGCTTCGTATCTCAGCACCCATTGACAGAACTTTCCTAACACCCTCTGAAAAACCTCTACACACCCAAAAGCTCAAATACTATTCGTTTTTAATCGCTTAACCATAAACCGTCCTGCATGAAGAGCTTGTGTGATTTTACCCTTGGGCTGTTTGCCATTAATAATATCCGCGAGTAGTGAAGCGCAATACCCTGCGGTTGTTAGCCCGCGTGAGCCTAGCCCTGCGAGTACAAATAAGCCTTGTTGATAGCGTGCGCTTGGGTAGCTTTTCCAATGTTTTCCTTGATAAATATCGGCATAGTCTTTTTTATAGGCTTGTGTGTCGATGAATGCACCTGCGTAGGGGAAGCGGTCGGGAGTGGTCATACGAATTGCGGCGTGGCTACTTTCTATTTGTCCTAATGAATCACTAAATTTGGCTAGATATTTATGTAACTGCTGTTGGTTGGTTTTGTCTGCAACGGGGTCAATCATGGCTTGGTTTTTATGTCGTTCAAAGGTTGCGCCAAATATGTGTTGTCCGTTGATTGCTGGAGTTAGATAACCTTCATGTCCTATCACCGTTTTTAGTTTTAGGGAGGAGGGCGTGGCAGTTGCTTGAGTAGTTTGTCCTAAAACGGGCATGATAGCTAAGTCGTTCGTTTGCGCTAGTTGATTGATGTCTTTGCCACCACAAATAATAATGACCTCTGCTTGAGCTAATAGGTGATTGTGGCTATCTAGCACCTGCCATTGTTGTTGGTTTTTTTCTAGCGCTAGGGCATTGCTTTCTAATAAAACATGGCAGTTGGGATGATCGATTAAAGCATCGCAAAAACTAGCGGGATTTATCCATCCGCCTTGGGGGAAGAAGGTACTTTTATAGGGAGTATGGATACCGCTTTGTTGTTGTGTCTGCTCTCTATCAAGGCATTGTAAAAAATCATCATCAAAGCCTCTTTTTTTTAGTGCCGACCAGCGTTTTTCTTCACGAGCATTGTGTGCCAGTTGTAGCACGCCACAGAGATCATGGTGGATGTGTTTATGCGATGCTTTAAGCTGTGTGAGTTGTTTTAACGTGTAGTGAAAGGCTTGGCTGTAAAAGTCTTCGCCTAAGCTTTCAAGTGCTGTCATTTTTGGCAAGATAGCCCCTGCAATATTACCCGTTGCTTCTGTTGCTAGTTTTTTATGACGCTCAATAAGGGTGACATGCCAACCCGTTTGCAGTAAATGATAGGCACTTTGGCAGCCTGCTATCCCCCCGCCAATGACCACTGCCTGTTTTTTTTGCCAGCTAAATTTAGGGTAATGAAACCATGGTTTATCTTTTGCTTTATTGCTCATAATTACTCACGCAGACCGATACCTTTGTTTAATAAGTACATTGCAAAGGTAAATAAGAAGGCGATAAAGACGAATATCAGGGCAAAGCTGGAGGTAGGGCTAATATCGGAAACACCTAAAATACCATAACGAAAGCCGTTAACCATATACAGAACAGGATTGAATAGTGATACATTTTGCCAAAATGGTGAAAGCATATTAATGGAGTAAAAAACGCCTCCCAGATAGGTTAAAGGAGTAAGAATAAAGACAGGAATGATATTCATTGCATCAAAGGTTTTGGCGTAAACCGCATTAATAAACCCTGCGATGGAGAATAGAATAGAGGTTAAAACAACCACAGCTAGGGTAATAAAGGGGTGTTGTATATCCATTTTAGTAAAAAATAAAGATACAATGGTAACAACGATACCGACTCCTAAACCACGCGCGACACCACCAGCGACAAATCCAAGCAGAATCACAATATTGGGTGTAGGGGAGATGAGTAATTCTTGTATATGCCCGTGCATTTTGGACGAGAAAAAGGAGGAGACGACGTTGGAATAAGAGTTGGTAATAACCGACATCATAATCAAACCTGGCACGATATAATCAATATATTTAAAACCGTCCATTTCACCAATGGCTTTACCGATAAGGTTGCCAAAAATCACAAAATACAGCGTCATAGTAATCGCGGGGGGTAAAATGGTTTGCACCCAAATACGTGAAAATCGCAGTATTTCTTTGATAAAAATGGTGTTAAATGCGGTTAAGGTTTCTCGCCAGTTCATGTGCTTAACTCCTTATTCTTTTCTATCCGCTCTATAAATAATTCTTCAAGGCGGTTGCTTTTATTACGCATACTGAGTACACGAATATTGTGGGTGTTGAAAAAGTCAAACATAAGATTAAGTGAACGGCTTTTATCAAGCTCTACTTCTAGTGTATTAGCATCACGTAAGGACATGATAAAATCATCGCTTAGCGGAAGTTCTGTTAGTGGCTCCTTTAAATCGAGTACAAATTTTTCTGTTTGCAGATGTGATAATAGTTGCTTCATACTGGTATTTTCAATGACCTCACCTTTATCCAAAATAGCGATATTGTGGCAGAGATTTTCGGCCTCTTCTAAGTAATGCGTGGTGAGAATAATGGTTGTTCCTGCTGCGTTTAATGAGGAGAGAAACTCCCACATGGTACGACGTATTTCAATATCGACACCTGCGGTTGGCTCATCTAAAATCAATAATTTAGGTTTATGGATAAGGGCGCGGGCGATCATTAAGCGACGTTTCATACCACCTGATAAATTTATCCCTTTTTCTTTGCGTTTATCCCATAAATCTAAGTGCTTGAGTAACTCTTCTGCACGGCGAAAGGCTTCTTTGCGTTCAATACCGTAGTAGCCTCCTTGGTTAACGATAATTTCAATCACAGGTTCAAAGATATTGAAGTTAAATTCTTGCGGTACAAGCCCAATAAATGACTTGGCAAGATCCCGCTCTGTATCGACATCATGACCAAATATTTTGATAGTCCCATCCGTTTTATTTACCAAAGAACAAATGGCTTCAATAGTGGTGGACTTACCCGCACCATTAGCACCCAACAGAGCAAAAAAATCACCTTGTTTAATGCAGAGGTCAATACCTTTCAGCGCAACGAAACCATTATCGTAAGTTTTCTTTAGATTACTAATCAGTAAGGCAGGAGGCGAGTTATCTGTTAGCTTTGTGTTAATGGAGTCTGACATAAATAAACCTATAGGTGTTTTCCACGAGATTATAACGATAATTGGGGATGTGAGAGGAGAATAAAAGACGATAAAGTGTGAAAACATCACAGAATGAATAAAGCGTGATGGCTAAAGTAGTTATCCTACATGACAGGAAGTCAGTAGGTTGTGCATATATAAGGATATAAAGACAATGACAAATGAAAATATGATGATTGACTGTAATGAGTTAAAGGAATTACAACGCGAATTTCCTCAAGAAATGGAGATAATTATAAAAATGCTAACCGAAGTTGGCGAGGGATGTCATTCCGAAATGAGTAGCATTGAGGCATAGGTGGTGCCTTAAGTATACGAGTGAATTTATTTCACACATTCAGTAATGACAAATAAGTGATGCAAATCACTATTTACGGCAGTCTCCGCAAAGAGATTGCCGTTTTTGTTTTGGATTGTTAGTAACGACTCGGCTAACTTTCTTATTTATCGTATTTTCACCTTGGAAGGAGACTGTAACTAATTCTGTGTAACTGCCCGTTTTAAATAAATCAAAGGGGTCAAAATCAAAGAGGTCAGACTCGATTTGTCTAGTTCCCACGCTCCAGCGTGGGAACTCATATCAGACGCTCCAGCGTCGATGCGCCTAGACCCCTTATCGAATAGAAATAACACACAGTA
>CAZQTJ010000248.1:0-3816 GCA_964596035.1 uncultured Cocleimonas sp.
CCTATTGTTCCTTCCAAACTATCTAAATAACTTTCCTGACTGACTATCGCGAGTTGCTCTTTTGCACGTTCTAAACGCTCTTTGATACTTAAAGAAGCTATAATATCCTCATGCCCCTCTAGCTCTAAAAATTGCTCAAGGTTTATGCAGTTCTTTTCCCACAACTTAATTTCACGTTGCTGCTTGGCTTTAAGACGATCTTTATACCAGCTTGACTTCAACATAACATCACGATCAAATAAGTTACGTACTTCTTTGTCCTGAATCGTTTTCCCCTCATATTCACCTGTTGCCATAATATAAAGGATAGCTTTCAGTGGCGGACAAGCATCTTCGATACTGCCATCATCAAGGTAACGCTGGGCAACGGCTCTTTGTGCATCGACAATATTATTGATGCCATCAACAAAGGTGTCCATATTCTGAGTTTCTGGTTTAAGAATTTGTTCATCAAAGACAACCGATGGATTATCAAAAATCTTACCCAAAAATGCAGAGATAAAGCGGTCTGTTATGCGATAACCTAAGCGACTCGCTTTGACTCGCTTACCTTTATAGTCGAAATTATCAAGCTTCTCTAAGTAACCCTGCTCAATCATCTTTTTAGGATCACGCTCATCCTCATCTAAGCGCGCCCAAATTTCAGGAATTAACAAACTAATATCATGGTCAACACGTAGATTCTGACCAATATAACCTGCCGCACTAGAAAAACCTGCATAGCCCGTAATAATAAAAGACACCAAGGTGTTATTTAGATCAGGCGTTGCGCGCAAGGCATTAAAAGGTCCTTTCGTTAATGCGCCCTCGCTACCTGCTCCCGTTGTAGAAGGTGACTTTCCTGTCACGCTACAAATGAAGTCCATAAATAATTCGGGTAGTTCTTGATAGTGAATGGGATTAAATACCGCTAAAGGACGAAGACCGTCCGCCGCAGGATTATTGCGTCGCCCTGTTAATACCGCATTAACGGGGGTGACTAAGGCTTCATTCATATCAACTTTGCGTTGTAATCTTGCCCCCATTTCTGCGACGTAGGTACGCATTGGCTGACTTAAATCGGGACGAACTTGCAAGTAACGCGGATTTTGGCTAGGTCCATCAGGCATGATGCGAGGATCAGCAGAGGAAACAACGTATTGATCCCCTTTATCATAGGCATCTTGCAATAAATTACGCATTGGGGCGGTATATTTCTGGAACTCGACCACATCGCCCACAATCGCTTCTAATTTATCGCCAATGAGCGGTTCATAGTTTGCGATGAAGTTATTAGGCTGTGCCATGTCGATTTCTGTCTGCGTGTCAAAACCTCGATGAACTGCTTCATCAGGGCGTTGGAACAAACGAAACTCACAGTTTTTAACTAACTTGACACTGGGGTTTGATGATTTTGGTGAGAGATTGGGTAACGATTTAGCACTCACCACAACGGAGGCACTAATATCATCTTCCATTTGCACTTTTTCTGTGGCGATAAAATCTTGACGTACTTTGTAGTTACGCCAAATTCCTTTGTCATCCAAGCCAACACGCAAATAAGAAGCAACTAAATTACGCCCCGCATATTTTAAAGCATGACCTTGTTTACCATTAATAATATCGACAGAAAAATGCGCCCGCCAGTCACAATTAGCATCGTCTGCGGAATCTAAAATATACATCCGTTTAATAATAAAAATCTGCGATAAAATATGCGGTGGGATCGTTGCCAGCCAATCATTATATTCATCCGTATTACTATTAGAAGGCGTTAATAAACGAATCACTGATCCCAAACTACGCCTTGGATTCAGCGGTTTTCGAGAAGCATCTCGATCTTCGTTGGCAAATTCTTCTTTCAAACGATTGCTATAGTCTTTCTTAAAAATAGCATCGATCTGATCCATATCATCATCAAAGTCTTGTACATAAACCGTACCGTAAATCACGGCATCATCAATTGACTTAGATATTTCTGATTTTCCGCCACCTGAAACAGTACAAGGTTTATGACAAAATACACCTTCTGCATCCGTACCAACCAAACGCCAAGATGGCGCACCCGGATGCTTCATCATTTCGATTTTATAGCCATGAGGCTGCATATAAACTTTATTTGGCTCTAATTTTATCTTTTGATCGACACCCTCTTTTTTCCAGCGGATGGTTTGCGTCTCAATATTCATGCGAATATCAAGTGGAATATAAATAAGATTAGGATATTTTTTGTCGATACCATAGCCTTCTGGCTGTATATCCATGACATCAGCAAACTGCTCAGACATGTTTCTAAAACTATAAATACCTAATGCTCTGCGTGCTTTAGAATCAACACCAAACTCTTCGCCATGATTACGACGACGGAATGCCAGTGCGCCCCCTGCGTGTTCTTCTTCTGTTAAACCATAAAGATTGGTTGCATAACTTAGCTGTGTCTTCACTTCTTTTTTGCAATAACCGTAATAGTTATCCGCAAGTAAAGTGACAATAATACCTTCATCCGTTCGACAGGTTATTTTAAACGCATCACCGTCATTGTATTTTTCGTCTTCCGATTTCCAACACATGCCATCATGACGTTGCAACTCTGTTGCATCATCATAATGCGGAAGTCCCAACTCTTTTTTTGTTAATTGTACTAAATGAGGTGCTAAAATAACGCAGCCTGTCTGACCAGACCAATGGTCAATATCCAATGCGGCATCATACTCAGCAAGAAAAGGATTACCCGCATTACCGAAAATACTTTCAACAAAATCAAGATTGCTAACTAAGTTACCTGGCGCAAAGAAACGTATCTCCATACTCTTTTCAAGAGAGACTGTCGGAATTTCAGGACATACGATAGGACGTAATAATAAGGAAACAAACAGTTTTGCCTGCTGTTTTTCATTCGCCGTAAAGGGAAGTTGCAATAACTCTTCGGGAGGGTTTAAAGCTGCTTTTAACAAGCGAGAAAAAGCAACTTTAGAAACTGTTTTTTTGTCCCCTGGAATGGGTAAACCACCCTCCACAATATGAAAAGAGCCTTTGGTAGTACGTTTATCATTAGCAGGATTATGTAACACCCCCTGACGAATTCGATAACTCGACACAATATCCGAAGTAAACTCATCGCCATTGGCAGGAATCGATAACTCACGGGCTACTCCATACCTATCCAAAACCAAGGTATTTGCGGGTAACTTTGGCGTATCATCATCACAATCTTTCAGGTAGTCATTTAGGAAATCTTGGATACGTTTATCAACAGGGTATTGATAGTTATGCAGTCGTCTATTTTTTTCTTGATAACTTTTTAACAGGTCATTTGCGATTGACATAAACTTGTCATCACCACCGTAATGACTAACAGGCTGCCCTGTTGATGCCAACTTGAGGTTTATATACAACCTCAATCGCGTGCGTTCTGTTTCAGGATTTTCAAAGCTTCGACCTAGACCAAGGGAATCTTCTATGTTCATTCTATAGTTGCCTACAACTGTTAAACGGCGGTCAACTATAAAGTGCCTACCTCGGAAGAGCAATATTTATATACACTTAGAGGTATGCATCTCTACAGATTTTAAAAATCTGAAGTTAAAATCTGATCAGACTTAATCAGACCTGAATCCGTGAGGTCAGAGGCTCCTTAACAACAATGAAAAACCATTATTTCAATTCAGCGATACACTCATCAATCAATAATTTCATTTCTTCAGGAGAAAATAAGGCCTGTTGCTCGTAAGGAATTCTGCCTTTACATTGCTTTCTCAAGCCTGCCATCACATTACGTGAATGAGCCATCTGGTCGGGTGATTTTCCTTGAAAGTTACGTGTAGCGCATTCATTGAC
>CAZQTJ010000249.1:0-3810 GCA_964596035.1 uncultured Cocleimonas sp.
CTTAACTACCTGTCTTTACTGGTAATTTACCATTAGATTAAAATATAAGAAATAGAGATATTAAACTTACATATCAACAACTTAAGATGATGTATTATTGATTCTATTTAATTAAATCACTTAATCACAATTTACTGATAAGAGTTGTGTATAAGCATGGTGTGTATAACCAGATATAGTACCCTGATCGATAATTAACCAGATCAGGGGGTAGGATTCTACCGACGAACGGTATAAAAGAAAAGCATTTTATAATTCTTTTATTCCACCAATTAATTCATTCACTGCCGCTGCACCATCACCGTATAACATACGGGTATTATCAGCAAAGAACAGTTGGTTTTCAATTCCCGAGAAACCCGTTCCTTTGCCACGTTTGATGACGATCGTGTTTTTAGCATAGTCAGCATTAAGAATTGGCATACCGTAGATTGGGCTATTGGTATCGGTACGAGCCGCAGGGTTAACCACGTCATTCGCTCCAATTACAAGTGAAACATCGGCTGTTGCAAATTCTTCATTAATTTCATCTAAATCATAGATGATGTCATAAGGAACACCTGCTTCTGCAAGCAATACATTCATATGACCTGGCATACGACCTGCTACAGGGTGTATCGCAAACTTTACGGTCACTCCACGGTCTTGAAGTAACTTGCTCATCTCCCATACTTTATGCTGTGCTTGTGCAACTGCCATACCATAACCAGGAACGATGATTACCTTCTCTGCAAATGCCATCATCACAGCCACGTCATTAGCATCAATCTCTTTCATTGACCCTGTGACTTCTTCTGCTTCGCCATTACCACCATCGCCAAAGTTACTAAATAGTACATTACTAATAGGACGATTCATTGCCTTTGCCATCAGCTGAGTTAGCATTGTACCTGCCGATCCTACCACAATACCTGCGATCATCATGGCAGGGTTACCCATTACATAACCTTCAAAGCCTACTGCGAGACCTGTAAATGCATTATACAACGAGATAACCACTGGCATATCTGCACCACCGATAGGCACAGTCATCAAAACACCAAAAACAAGTGCCAATACAAAAAAGATTGCGAGTATTCCCATGCCATAATCAGTACCACTCAAGGCGATGTATAAACCTAGCATTAAAGTAGTAAGGAAAACAAAGAGGTTAACCCATTGCTGATTTGGAAAACGATAGGTTTTCCACATTAGCCCCTGTAACTTAGCAAAAGCAATCATCGAACCTGAAAATGCAACTGTTCCAATTAAAGCACCTAACACAGCCAATACTTGTAGCGTGGTACTTATTTCTTTTTCTTGCATTAAAACAACCGCAGCTATTGCGGCAGCTGCACCACCGCCCATACCGTTATATAAAGCAATCATTTGTGGCATATCGGTCATGGCAACTTTTTTGCCCGTTACCCATGCGATAGCGCCACCGATAAGAATCGCTAAGCTCATCCAAAAATAATTATGATGAATATCAGGGTGAAAATAGGTAATCACAGTCGCCAAGACCATTCCCACACCTGCCCAAACAATACCGCGACGCGCTGTCACGGGGGAACTCATTTGCTTTAAACCAAAAATAAATAAAATAGCGGCAATAAAATAAGAGGCATCAACCATAAAATTCATTATTTCTTACCCCCACTACTTTTAAACATTTCGAGCATACGTTCTGTTACAACATAGCCACCCACTGCATTTCCCGCAGCCAGCAATACCGCGATAAAGCCGACGAATGTTTGCATGCCTGTTTCTGCATGACCCATTACAACCATTGCCCCCACGAGCACAATACCGTGAACAAAGTTAGAACCCGACATTAATGGCGTGTGTAAAATTACGGGAACTTTTGAGATAATTTCATAACCCGTAAATGCTGCCAGCATAAAGATATAAAGTGCGACAAAACCTTCCATTATTCTGCTCCCTCTACCAACTTTCGTGTTGGCTCATGTTTAATTTCCCCTGCGTGCGTGAGTAACGCCCCCGCAATAACCTCATCCTCAAAATCAGGCGCAAACTCGCCCTCATCGTTAAACATAGGGGTGATAAAGTTTAGTAAATTCTTTGCATACATCTCACTCGCATGAGCCGCTACTTGACTGGATACATTCAGTGGTGCATGAATAATAACGCCATTATCTGTTGTGATGGTTTCATTCGGCTTGGTAAGCGTGCAATTACCACCGCCCTCTGCTGCCAGATCAATAATCACCGCACCAGACTTCATACCTGCCACCGTTGTTTCTGGAATAATTTTAGGCGATGGACGACCCGGAATAGCAGCGGTTGTAATCAACACATCGGCTTGAGCAATATAAGAAGCTAATTCTTCTTGCTGTTGTTTTTTCTCATCATCACTCAATTCACGAGCATACCCCCCCTCACCTGCGGCAGATATTTTCAACTCTATCGCCTTTGCCCCAAGTGATTGAATTTGCTCTACCGTTTCAGGACGAACATCATAAGCCTCAACCATTGCGCCTAGACGTTTAGCCGTTGCGATTGCTTGCAGACCTGCAACACCGACCCCAATAACAATGACTTTAGAGGGACGAATTGTGCCCGCAGCCGTCGTCAACATCGGAAAAAAACGTGCGGATAAATCCGCCCCCATGATGGCAGCCTTATAACCCGCAACCGCCGCTTGAGAGGACAAAACATCCATCGACTGCGCCCGCGAAATACGAGGAATCAACTCCATCGCATAACTGCTTATATTTTTATCTTGAAGTTTTTTCACCAGCTCAAGGTTGTTGTGCGGCTGTAGCGTTGCTATTAAAGTACTGCCTTCTTTCATCGCGTCAACTTCAGCAACACTTGGCGCTTGCACACGAAAGATAATATCCGCTTTCGCACTCAACTCATCATTAGAACGTATAATAGTAGCATTTTTAAATTGATCATCAGGAATATAAGCAGCGGCGCCTGCCCCTGATTCAACACACACTTCAGCACCTAGTTTACTTAATTTAGTGATAACACTTGGCTCCATCGCCACGCGACGCTCCCCTTCCGCCGTCTCCTTTGGAACCCCTATAATAACTGGCATAATTCTTGATTTCTCCGTAACTGCTTGTAAGCTAAGTAGATGGACACAATAAATCTAATAAAATAAGCGCGCAGAATATTAGATTTATTGCGCCCACCTGCTTATATATACTAGACAAAATTTTATTAACCGCCTACTTTAACAGAGCGAGTATAAAAAGGGGAATATTTCACTAGGGGTAGAGGGAAACATCATCTTCAAACGACCATTGACTACCGCAACATTCGCGTTAATCACACCTTCCCCTCACAAAAGGTTTTAAAATGATAAAAATAGGTTTAACAGGTGGTATAGGCTGTGGCAAAAGTACCGTTACCAATGCTTTTCGTAAAAAAGACATACTTATTATTGATGCGGACAAAATTGCACGAGAACTTGTTGACTCAGACACCGATATCTTAGACGACATCACTCGATATTTTGGCAAAAATATTTTAGATGCAAAGGGAAGAGTTCATAGAAAAAAACTAAAACAACAAATATTTTCTGATGATAACCAATTGAAAAAACTAGAAGATATTCTCCACCCTAGAATACGCTCGGAAGTAGAGCAAGCTATTAGCGAGGCATCCAGTAATAGCGATTACACCGCCAGCTACATTATCGTTGATATCCCTCTCTTAATTGAGAAGGGCTATGTTGAATTGTTCGACGAAATACTGGTGGTAGATTGCTTACCTGAACAACAAATTCAAAGAGTGCAACAACGTGATGGTATAGAGCTTTCTATTATCCAAGCCATTATTAACAAACAAATAGATCGT
>CAZQTJ010000250.1:0-3785 GCA_964596035.1 uncultured Cocleimonas sp.
CTCATGGATAAAAACATAACGAGCAACATTTTCTGGCATAAACAATAATTTATAATTAAGATTGAGAACCTTACGATTAGAGCAACTCCCCCAGCGACCTTTTTGCCCTCTGATTTTTACATCATTAAAATCAAAATCGTATAATTTTGCTATTTTCGCGACATGATTGGGGAATATTTTAATTGCTTTATTTTTTAAAAATAAGCCTATTATTTTTTGTACTAATTGATTCGACTGAACCGCTCCTGATATCTGCAAGCATTGATTAGGTAACTCATCGTATTCAATGATATTTTCAGACGCTGAAATATACTTGACTCTCCACTGCTCGTTGAGCATTTTCAAATCCAAAACTTTCGGTTTGGTAATAACAGAGGGTTTGGATGGAGCCTGTTCTTTATTTAGTTGCTTTTCAACCCACTTTACTTTCTGTTTAACAAAACGATGCGCTAATGCTTCTTTCATCCCTAAAGGAATAACAACGGACAAATCTCCTGATCGAGACATCCTTAAAGATAAATACTTCGCTCGATTAGAAAACCTTAATTGATAAGCATGTTTTTTATTATCTGAGAGTGAAAGGAAATATTGCTTATTCATCTCACGACTACCCGACAATGTTATCACTTAGGCGAGGCCAAGCGTTGATAACCGCATGAATAACGGTTGCAAGAGGGATAGCAAAAAACACCCCCCAAATGCCCCATAAACCACCAAAGACCAGTACCGCACCAATAATTGCAGCAGGATGAATATTAACCATTTCTGAAAATAATAACGGCACTAATAAATTTCCATCAAGAAATTGGATAACACCATAAGCAATAAGAGCATACATCATCTCGGAACCATAGCCCCATTGAAAATAAGCAACCATTGCTACAGGTAGCGTCACTAGCGCTGCTCCCACGTAAGGAATTAGAACCGAAATACCAACAATAAACGATAGCAACAAAGCATAATCAAGCCCTAAGAATAAGAATGCGATATAAGTTATGACCCACACAATGAGTATTTCTAAAAATTTTCCACGTACATAACCTGATGTTTTATCATTCACCTCTTTCCAAACCGTTGTCACTAAAGCTCTATCTCGTGGCATAAAATTAGCAAACCATAAAAATATTTTTTCTTTATCTTTGAGAAAAAAGAAGACCAATAAAGGTACAACAACTAAATAAACCATAAAAGAAAGTAAATCGACAACAGATGCTAAAGAAAAGCTCACTACTTTTTGAGAAAGATCGGTTGCTTGCGATTGTAGCCGACTTAAAATATCACCTATCTGATCTTCGGATATAATATTTGGATACTTAACAGGGAGTTCCATAATAACCGACTGACCTTTTGCAAGCATATTGGGTATCTCACGCATAAATTGGATTGCTTGACGAACGATCAAAGGCGCTAAAACAACGAGAGATAAAAGCACTAAAAAGATAAAAGAGCTAAAGGTAATAATAATAGCAATAAAATTAGGCACTTTACGTTGACGCAACCAAGCAACAGCTCCGTCTAAGAGATAGGCTATAATGATAGCCGCCAAAATTGGAGTTAAAATATCACCAATTAACGCAATAACTGCGGTCACCATAATGAGCAACAACGCTAAAATAGCAACCTGAGGGTCTGAAAAATGGCGTTCATACCATTGATTAAGTAGTCTTATCATTTATTACCCTATTTTAGTTGACACTCATTCCTTAGGACTCGGGATTAAATAAGTCGCGGAACTTAACGTCGAATTTTTGTTTCAGATTGGATGATCTAAAAAGGCGCATAGTCATTCTACGCAACGATTTTAGACCATTCAAGCTGGGACAAAAAGGCTCGTTAAGTTTCGCTAGTTATTCAATCCTGAGTCCTTAATGCGTACTTTGAAGAAAAACAATCTTTTCTTTTCCAAACTAATTAGTTATTGATTGATCCACTGGCTTTCTCTGAAAAATCTTTTTTATACTTTTCGTAAAACTTCTCAAAAACTGCCTCTATTTTTGGTATGACCTCTTGAGCAGAAACACCCTGCATTACATGCTCTGTCATTAAAGACGATACTTCATGTAATAAATCTTGATCATCGACCATAAAATAAGACGACTTTAATCGTTTAATTCCTTTGACGACGCTCTCTCCTTCTGTTGCGGGAATAGCTAATGGTTTTTGTAATACATTTAAGGGCTTTTCGCTCTCTAAGTTTGACTCTTTAGAGAGTAAAAAATCGGCAAATAATAGTAGTGTTTTACGTTCAGCATCATTAAGCTTTTTATAACACTTACAAAGTTTACGTTCTTCTTTGCTTAATTGAGGTGCTGATGGAACATTAGGAAACATTTTATCAAAATCCAAAATAGTATTGAGCGTGAATAGAGCAACGAACGAGCTAGTAGCGCCCTTTATATCATGGTGATGACAACTATAGAAACAATCATATTTTTCTTGAAAAGATGGTTATTTGATATTCCACGCAAAAAATCCCAGAAGAACTGGGATTTTTATATTGAATTACTGCGCTATCAGTATCAAGTCGATTGGCAATAATTTCGGGCAAACTCAAGTAATTCTTCCATGGCTCTAACACGAAACTTTTGACGTTGACGAACAAAAGAGAAATCACGACTTAGAGGTGGATCAAGAGGTATAGGCACTAATGAGCCTAACTTTAATTCTTTGCTAATACTAACACTAGATAGTATAGAAATACCCATACCTGCTTCTACTGCGCCCTTAATCGCTTCTGGACTGCCTAACTCTAAACATGCCTTCAACATTTTCATTTCTAAGCCACGCTCACGTAAATAATCCATTATAACTTCACGCGTACCCGAACCCTGCTCTCGACAAATATAAGGATGTTCTAAAACTGTCTCAATCGAAATAGACTCACCTCTATCAGCATAACTAGCAAGCTCATGCCCAGCAGGAACAACCACCACAAGATCATCAGTACGACAAACTTCTGCCACCAAGTTCTTATTAGTAACAGGCCCTTCTACAATGCCTAGATCAATGACATTGTTTTCAACCATTGATACAATTCCATCGGTATTTGATACACGCAGACGCAACCTAACCTCAGGGTTTTTCACTTTATATTTACCTAAAAGTGCGGGAAGCATATATTCTGAAATTGTTGTACTAGCACCTAGAACAAGAGAAGCACTAAAGTTACCTGTTAGTTCTTTAACTGCATTTTCCATTTCGGCATATTGTTCAAATATCCTCTCGGTATATTCAAAAATTAAATGCCCTGCTTCAGTCAACGTCACTTTATTATGAGCACGATCAAAAAGTCTTGTGTCAAACTGGTCTTCAAGCTGACGTATTTGAAAGGTTACAGCTGGCTGAGTCATATGTAGCACGTCAGCTGCTTTAGTAAAGCTTAATAAACGGGCTACAGCATGAAACACTTGCAGTCTTCTATCAGACATAAATTTTACGATCTCCTGTCATTATAAAAGCCAGAATCCATTCATAGCTTTTATATTAACGATATTTATTTTCAAAAAAATTTAAGGTGAAAACTAAAAATATCACTCTAAATAATTAATTACCAACTTATGATCTTCCCTCTTTAATCCCTCGAAAGAAAACCCTATTACTCTGAAAATTACTACTCCCTAACTATACTCAATAATTTTCAAAAAAATCACACACAACATATATAGAACATTGTCTTAAAAAAGCAATATAAAGGGTTAATAACATTAAATTATTTTCTCTACACAACACGGCTATTGAGCAAGTATTATTACCCTGCTCTACAAGAAGCCTCTAATAAGCTATAA
>CAZQTJ010000251.1:0-3780 GCA_964596035.1 uncultured Cocleimonas sp.
TTGGGCTTCGTGCCTCAGCGCCAACCTACAATTTAACCGTGTGAAACAATAGATTCAATCCACTATTAAAGCAAAGCATCTTCAATTACTTGCAATACCTCGTCATTAATAAAATAAGACGTATGATTACATGCGACCACTTCTACTTTAGTGTTTTGTTGCCAGTCTTTAGGTAATTGTCGGATGCTTTTAACGGTTGCCGCTATATCATTTGGAGATTGGTACAGCCAATGAGTGAGTTGTTGATAACTTAATAATTTCAATTTTTGAGTCATGCGTTGCATAAATTTTGCAGTTGTATCGACTTTAGCATCGGCAATTAAAAAGTCAGTATTTCCTGCAATAATATAATAAGGCACGGTTGTTTGATGGGACTTTTCTAATAATTGCAATAAATCTGAGTTCGGTTCTAACTGGGCGAGTGTTTTTCTGCTGGTGTTGAGTAATTTAACCAAGCCTGATATAGCCAGCGCTCCCATACCATTAGTGATGTAGCCATTGATAATAGCCGCAAGCGTATTATTCGCCCAATCACCTAAAATATTAATCCCTGTACCGATTGATTTAGCAATATCTGAGCCACCATTGGGTGTACCAAGCATAATCAATTTACTGATGACCTTATCGCCATGATTAAATTCGATAAAGCAGCGTGATACCAAGCCACCCATCGAGTGAGAAACAATATCTAACTGTTTACCATGGTTTTCATCAAGACCAATATCAGCGAGTTTATTTTTTAATATCACTGCGGTTTCTTGAATGGGCTGATTAAGGTTTTCATAGTCAAAAGTGAGAATACAATCGTACTGCTCTTCAAATGATTTACCATTACTTAAAGCCAGTTGTGAGAAACCTGCTATTGAGTGGGTGCTACCGATAATGCCATGAATAATCAGTAAGATACGTTTAGCCTTTTTGACGTCCTTTTTAAGTGTCATACGGTCGCTCATATAGGAAGTAACTTCCCTAGCATTCTCTTTATTTTCAAATAAGGGGATAGCAATGCGTGTTGGGTCTTGAAATATCCCAAATTGCTTATGCAATATTTTTTGAAACATGATTTTGATCGAGCCAAACAAGCTCTTATCTGACTCGTCATTGTCATTATTGGCAGGGCTATTATTAGCAGCGGGGAGCCTTTCAATCACAATTTTTGTTTGGTTATTTTTACTGGGGCGAGAACAGCCTAGTGGTAAATAATCTTCACCATCATAGCTATACGCTAATACTGTCTCATCTTCATTCAAGCTTTGATCGACGCTAATAACGAGAGGGTTTTCAGCAGTGACGCTATCAATACCGCCCGATGAAGCATCTTTTGTGCTATCAATACGTAACTCAAGGATATTTAGGTCGGTGGTGACATTGCGTGTAGTGGAAAATGCAAACGGTGGCGTAACAGCATCGTCGCGGAAAATAGGTGGGATGATATTGGTATTTTGTGCTGATGAATCGAGCGAGCGAGTTGCATCTTCAAGTGTGCTGAGGCTAATACTTGCCGCCAAATTAGGATGTGCTTCAATATGTACACCGCTCGATAAAGACATTGCAGTGTTGGCATTTATTGCAACCGCGAGTAGAGGGCGAGTGGTGATTATTTTGACTGTTTTAGTAAACCATTGAGGAATAATCGCTTCTTCCTCAAGATCGAAACTACGTGTGTGAGCAAAACGTAGCTCCTGATCGAGTAGATTATGTAGGGCATCATTGATGCCCCTGTTATGACTATGACCATTAATATTTTTATTGCCGCCTTTGAATATTTCTAATCCTTTTTGTGCTAATAACTGTGCATCAAATGGCTTGTCGCTAACAATGAGTTTGAGGAAATCTTCAGTTTCATTAATGCCATGATTAAACAGCGCATCTTTGACTTGAACGGTGATGGTTTTTCCTTGTCGAAAGAAAATACTGTTTGTATTGGGAGGCAGCAATTTTGAGTCATTATCAAGTAAAGACGTAACCGAAGCATCAGCGGCATCAAAGAGTAACAAAGCACAATAAAGTGGGATATTTGCTTTTGCCTTGCTAGGATCACAGCGTATTTCTAAGCTAATACGAGGTTTAGGCTTGTCTTTTTTATAGTCATAACGTAAATGTACATCGTTGTCGATTAGCTCAACATTATTGTGTTTAACCACCAACTGCACCGCATCCATATTGATAGCATCGCAAATATTTTCAAGCTCTAGTTTTTGTTGCCAACGTTTTAGATGTTCTAACTGTTGTAAAACTTCATCTGCCGCTGCGCTATCATAATGACCGTTTTCAGGGACAGGCTCAAAAAGCGGGCGAAAGTCTTTAGTGGCAGCATCACTAAGCGTATATTTTCCGTCTTCAGCTTTTATTTTATAGTCAACCTCTTTCCTCTCAGCACTATCTTGTATTTCAATAATAAAGTCAGAAGGTAAGTTATTATTACTGAGTGTTTTTATTGAGTTTCTAAGTAGAGCAATTCCCGCACTATCGCCTTCTGTCGAGAAGCGCAATTTATTAATATGACGATGACTAATATTACTGTGATAACCATCCTGCTGTTTATCGAGTTCATCTAAGGTTTTTAGTGAAGGATTAGCGTGATGACTATTCGTTAAAATACAGCGTCCTGCAAATGCCTTATTGATTGTTGCAATCGAGATGGTGGTATCAGTATCATCTTTTAATGCGACTTTATCGCCCACTTTAATGCCGTGGATTAAGCCAGCATCTAACTCCCATTGTCCATTTTTAAAGGAGCTAATCATTTGAATTGGCTGAATGTCTTTGCCTAAAAAGACTTGCTCAGTTTTTGCCTCTAAAACAGCTTCAATTCGTGGTGTTTGCTGGGTGTTAAGTTTATGCGTGGCGGCTCGCACTCGCATGAGTACATTGTGATAGCTGAGTGAATTAGGTAGGCGATTTAATAAAGTACAAAGTGCGTGGGTGAAAATACCTTGTCGTTGCTGACCGATTTTTTTCTCTTTAGACAGCTCAATATCGCGACAGGCAGATAGAAGGATATGCTTACCTTGGGGAATATTAGCAAGGTCATTAATCCACCCTTGCTGAGTGGCATCATCAAAGAAAATAAAGTCTTTTAGCGCACGCGGAGAGGATTGCCCAGAAGTTTGGCGGCTAGCACTATCCGCTTCTTCGACCGAACGACTAGCATGACCAGAATGGCAACTATCAATAATAATAACGACTTCAGCCCCGTTATTGCTGATTTGCGAGATAAGGTAACGTAACTCTTTATTGGCAAGGTCCGTCACATGACCCGCACGACTATCGTGGCACACTAAGGTTTCTAATTGACGATCGGGGTCAATCTCCCAAAACGCCTCTCCCGCAGGTTCTTGCGAGCCATGACCTGAAAAATAAAATAGCGCGGTATCACCTGTTCCTGTTTGCTGAAGATGCGTTTGAAACGCCTCAACAATATTTGCCTTAGTCGCCTCTCGATTAGTTAATGTTTTAATCTTGTTGTCATCAAGCGCAAAACGTTCCTGCAAGGTTTGTTGCATCAGTTTCACATCGTTTTTACAACCTTGTAGGTCACGAATACTATCATTTAGGTAAGCGTTTACTCCTACCAATAAAGCGTAAATTGCCATCTTTTAAATCCCTTTAGTGCAACGTGTTGATCGTTGGTTTTTGTAACTACTCAACTAACTTCCTTCATTTTCTGTATTTCTGCGTTGGAAGTGCTCATTTGGGTATGTAAACCTCGCGCTTATGCCTTGAGCTATGTAAATAAGGAAGCGATCTGAGTCGTTACGATTTTTTATTTTATTAAGG
>CAZQTJ010000252.1:0-3764 GCA_964596035.1 uncultured Cocleimonas sp.
TTTATAATAAAATAAACGGGTAATTACTTACCGAACATTTTACTCGCCATGCTAATTGCGCCACCGATACCGCCGATAGAGTCTAAAATAGATCCACCGCTACTCGCTTTGTCAACCATATTTGGTAAGGCATCACGTAGACCACCAACTGCTTCGTCTTCGCTTAAACCTAGTTTGTTAGCAAATTCAGAGATTTTATCTGAGCCGAAAATATCAGTAATTTGGCTTGATGATACTTCCTCGTTGTCGCCATCGCCCAGCCATGATTTCGCTATGTCACCCATGCCGCCACTTTGCATTTTTCCAAGGATAGAGCCAATATCAAGACCGCCATCATTACTATCGTTACCACCCCCAGCAAGACCCGAAAGTGCTGATACAAGGCTTCCCACATCAAGTCCACTACCGTTGTCGCCACTCATTTTACTTTTGATGAACATTGTTGCGCCCATCTTAATTAAATCACCCATATCCATAATATATTTACCTGTGTTTGTGTATTGAGTAAATTAAGCTCCTCTAAAATTTATATCATTTGCAATTAACTCATCTGCAATAAATTTTAGAAGGGCTAAAAATTGTTCTTAAAAAGTTTTAATCCATTGGGATACGGATTTTCTGTCCTGCGAAAATCTTATCAGGATCCTTAATAACCTCGCGATTTTCCTCAAATATTTTTTCATACTTACTACCATTGCCATAAAACTTGTCAGCAATTTTCCATAGGCTATCGCCTTTTTGGATTTCGTAATAAGTGACTTCATAAGCTTGCTCCTGTTCTGGAGCATTTAAACCCGATGCTTCTACTGAGTCTACCCCTAAGGCATTACCCGCCATCAGAACCGCTTTTTCATAAGCACTAGTTGACTCGGCTTCTCCTGAAATGGTTGCTACTCCGTCCTCAACAGTAACGGCTAAGCCTTCAACACCAGGGTTGTCGTCTTCGATATGTGCTAACAGCTTCTCGCTGGCATCGGCATTGTCGTCATCCTTGCCGAAAATTTTATTGCCAAAGTTTTTTGCAAAATCAAATAGACCCATTTTGTTCTCCTTTGTGATACATAACTATTTATTCGTTATCGATTAATATAATAGGGGAATAACCGTAACTTTCAATAGTGTAGTAGAAATATTGAGCATTGCTCAATAAATGATGTTTCTAGTTTAAATTATATGCGTTGATTCATTCATTCTAGCACATTAATTTTTTAATCGCAGAGAGAGAATCCCCGCAATAAATACAAAGCCACTCGAAGCGACTAAACAGCCAACTAGCCCATATTGTTGATAGATCAGTCCCGATAAAATAGTACCTGTCAAACGCCCACCTGCGTTTGCCATATAGTAGAAGCCTACATTAAGCGCGACTTTATCATGCGCTGAATAAGCTAATATTAAATAGGAATGGGTAGCCGAATTAACGGCAAAAACAAGCCCAAAAATAAGCAAACCAATGACAATAACAAAATTAGGATTCCATTCCTGCAATAAGGAAAGAGCGATGAAAGCAGGGATGACTGCTAATAATAAGGCAAGTAGGCTGGCAGACTTTCCTGTTGGCAGGTGACGGCGTAATAAAGTTGGTGTGGAGGCTTGAGCAATACCGTATCCAATAATCCATAAAGCAATGAAAGTACCAACTTCTGTAAAGCTCCAGTTTAATTTATCATAAAGAAAGACAGGCAAAGCAATAACAAACCATATATCACGCGCGCCAAATAAGAAAAAACGCGCAGCAGAAAGCCAATTAATGTCGGAAATATTAGAAAATATTTGCGTAAACTTTACCTTGTTTTTTGCTTTTCCTAATTTGTTGGGTAGCAAAATAAAAGTAATCAATAATGCTAAAGACAAACCACCAGCTAAAATAAATAAAGCATTTTGAAATCCCGCGATTTGTAATAAAAATGCGCCAAGGAAAAACCCCGCCCCTTTTAAGGCGTTTTTAGACCCCGTTAATATCGCAACCCACTTAAATAACGCTGCATCGGAGTCTTTGCTAAGCAGTGTTTTTACACTAGCTTTCGCTGACATCTTATTAAGATCTTTAGCAATACCCGATAGTGCCTGAGCAAACATGACATATATTATCGTCAGTGCTTCGTGCGAGACAGTGAGCATCAGTAACGCTACAATCTGTAAAGCCATGCCTAAATGCATGGTTACATTTAAACCCAAACGCGATGCCATCCAGCCACCCAGTAAATTAGTAACAATGCCAAAGAACTCATAGAAGATAAATAAACTAGCAACTTCAAGAGGTGAGTAACCTAATTGATGGAAAAATAGCACGACTAACATGCGGATAGCGCCATCAGTTAAAGTAAAAGCCCAATAGCCACCCGTGATTAAAAAGTAGTTGCGGAGGTTGTTTGTCATAAGTGTCGTTTTTCGAAGATGGATTTTTGTGAAAATTCTATAAAGAATATTGTTGATAGTTACGGTATCATGCGCCTCTTATTTTAAAGTACAGTTAATTTTAGGAGCAATAAAGTGTTTTCAAAAAATATGAAAATCTCAGGTTACGATGATGAATTATTCACTGCTATTTCGGCAGAGGTGCAACGTCAGGAAGATCACATTGAGCTAATTGCTTCTGAAAATTATACCAGCCCACGAGTAATGGAAGCCCAAGGTACGGTATTAACAAATAAATACGCCGAAGGTTATCCTAGCAAGCGTTATTATGGTGGTTGTGAGCATGTTGATGTTGCGGAGCAGCTTGCGATTGATCGTGTTAAAGCGTTGTTTGGGGCAGATTATGCCAATGTGCAGCCACATTCTGGTTCATCTGCGAATTTAGCGGTTTATATGGCGCTGGTTCAACCTGGGGATACTATTTTAGGAATGAGTCTTGCCGATGGTGGTCATTTAACGCATGGTTCTCATGTCAGTTTTTCAGGCAAGATATATAACGCGGTTCAGTATGGTTTGAATAACGAGTCGGGCGAGATTGATTATGATCAAGTAGAAGCCTTAGCGCGTGAGCATAAGCCAAAAATGATTGTGGCAGGTTTCTCTGCTTATTCTCGTGTGGTTGATTGGCAACGTTTTCGTGATATTGCAGACGAAATAGGCGCGTACTTATTTGTCGATATGGCGCATGTGGCGGGTTTGGTTGCCGCAGGTGTATATCCTTCCCCTGTTAATATTGCAGATGTTACCACCTCGACAACACATAAAACATTACGTGGTCCGCGTGGTGGTATTATCCTTGCAAAAGCGAACCCTGAGATTGAAAAAAAGTTAAATTCAGTGGTTTTTCCTGGTACTCAAGGTGGTCCATTAATGCACGTTATCGCCGCAAAAGCGGTGGCTTTTAAAGAAGCAATGGAGCCTGAATATAAAGAATATCAAAAACAAGTTATTGTAAACGCTCAAGCAATGGCAAAAGTAATGATTGAGCGTGGTTATGATATTGTCTCGGGCGGTACAGATAATCATCTGTTTTTATTAGATTTAATCAACAAAGGCATAACAGGAAAGGCGGCAGATGCGGCTTTGGGAGCGGTGCATATCACCGTCAATAAAAACTCTGTTCCTAACGACCCACAATCTCCTTTTGTTACAAGTGGTTTACGGATAGGATCACCTGCAATTACGACGCGCGGTTTTAATGAGCAAGATTCGAGCAATTTAGCTACTTGGATTTGTGATATTCTTGATGACATAGAGAATGAGTCGGTGGCGGAAGCTGTTAAAGTGAAAGTAACAGATATTTGTGCTCGTTTGCCTGTGTATCGAGACTAGGAGCTTGTCCGAGA
>CAZQTJ010000253.1:0-3757 GCA_964596035.1 uncultured Cocleimonas sp.
TAAAAAAGGGAGATGTTGCGTTGCAATATCTCCCTTTTTTGCTTTTTATATCAAGCTACTTTTTTGTTTGCTATTCGGCTGAATAGGCGTTGTTTGTTGTGGCATTGGTTGAATTTGATAAGGTTGAGGATTAACAAACATTTTCATCTGTGGAATTCTTTGAAATAAAGAGCCGTTAGCAAAGCCATTCTGGAAAAATGGGTCATTAAAAGGATTTCCTTGGAAAAAAGGGCTGTTAAATAAGCTGTTTTGTCCAAAAGGTTGCTTAAAAAAAGGATGGTTAAGCAGTGAATTGTTTAAGCCCGCAAACGGGTTGCTTGTACCAAAGTTCATCTCTAAGGCACTTAACAATGCTTGTTTTTTATCCTCAGGAAGCTGTTTGTGCTTTTTCACCTGTTCAATAATCTCCTCGCGCTTTCCTTCAAAAGTAAATTTTTTCGTTTCATTGCTTTGATTTTTATAACTCACCTCCGCATGGTAGCGACCATCCGCTAAAGAACGCACTTGTACTGACTCGAAACTACCAAACACTTTTGTTTGTTGCTGATTACCTTGAGTCGTCCCATTTTTAGACGATGGCGCAAGCTGAGGCGAGAGCCATGAGGGAGCATTGAAAAAACTATTTTGCGACGAAGGATTCGTCGTCCATTGCTGTGCTTTGCGTTTATCAAGGGTGACTTTTATCTCTTTCAGCTTACCCTTTTGCACGACGCTAAACTTCACCTCGCTATCAGGTTTTGCAGTGCGAATTAATCCTGATAATTGTGAGGCGGAATAAAGTTTTTGATCATCCAAACTGAGTAACACATCATTGACTTTAAGACCCGCTTTTTCGGCAGGTGAGTCTTTACTAATCGAACGAACTAGAACACCTTGTCCCTGAGGGATAATATCACTCAACTGTGCGCTTAATGACGTTGGAATAGGGCTTAAAGTAACGCCTAACCAAGCAGGGGTTTGTTGTGTTAAGTGGCTAGTGTTGGGTTTATTGCTATCCGTTTTCTGATCATCTGCAAACAATGATGTTGCCTGTGTTGTTAGCAATGCAGCCGCCGCAAGACTTATAAGTGTGGTTTTTATTTTATTGTTCATAGCGTTTCCTCTCAAAAGAAGTTGATTCTTGTGATTAATTATTTTGAGCTGATTTTTGCTTTTTTCAATACGCTAAGGGTTAAGGTTTTTTAATATAAGTTTCATCGTGAAAAAAAGTCCTTTTGTCCTGAGAAAGGCGAGTATTACAATTTATATTTGTAGTTTGAGGGATACTGACTCGTTTTTCTCATATCAAGGATAGGATTAAGGATAGATAATGAATAAAAATAAAAGACAAATAAAAAGTTTGAATATTGGGCTAAAGATACTAGGAGGACTTCTCTTTTTTTTACCACTTCACTTATCAGCATATGAGTCTCCCTATAACTTACCCGTTTTTAGAGATGTCTTAAAAAAGGTTAAATTACAACATCCTAACGATAAGATACGTATTGGTTATGGTGGTTTTGAAAATAAAGCCAAGCCCTACTTTTTTTTAGAAAAAGGGCAATACATGACATTCAAAGCCGAGAAATCTCTAGGTGGAAGTATTGTGCGCTCAGAGCTACGCATGGGGCCTGTTGATTGGAGTGTTGATACAGAAAGATCAAAAATTTTAGATGCCGAACTTCACTTATCTAAGCCTGTCGATTTAAATCAAATTACTCTCTTGCAAATACATGCGGTTAAACCTAGCTATCCTCCTCTACGTGTTGTTTGGTTAAGAAAGCACAAAAATATTAAAGATCATATTTGGGCAGTTGTTAGACCAAGTCCTTATACGTCGGGAATTAATTATATTGATCTTGGTAAGCGCAGTAGCAAAGTTTTTACTCGTTACACTATCCGCGTGCAAAAAGGTTGGTTACAGATGATGGTCAATGGAAAATTTAAATTAAAGCAGTCACTTGCTTTGTGGCAAGGGACTGTTAATTACTATAAAGCAGGCTTGTATCTTAGTGGAAAAGGAGATGGTGGAAAGGCTAAAATTCGCTTTAAATCTTTAGAGTACAAATTTTAATGTAATTACTTAGTCCCTCATTACCTAAAAAATCAAGTTCCGTATATTATTAACCTGATCCGTATTCGCCTCATGGATTCGGGATTAAATCCCCACGCCTAAATACCAAGCTTATTTCTCCCTGATAAGCAAAGTTTAGACGTTCCCCTTATCATATAAATATGTTTAAATATTTCTTCCAATCTCCTTCTAAACGTGGAGTGAAACTATGTTTTCACATATTAAAGAAGATGTTTCTTGTGTATTTGACCGCGACCCTGCGGCACGTAATACCTTTGACGTTTTAACAACCTATCCTGGTGTCTACGCTATTATCACCCATCGTTTTTCCCATGTGTTATGGGGGAAAGGATTTAAGTGGCTGGCGAGAATTTCATCTAATGTAGCGCGTTTATTTACAGGCATCGAAATTCACCCTGGAGCGCAAATCGGTCGCCGCTTTTTTATTGATCATGGCATGGGGGTGGTGATTGGAGAGACTGCTGAAATTGGTAATGATTGTACTTTGTATCATGGTGTTACTTTAGGTGGAACAAGCTGGCAAGCGGGTAAACGTCACCCGACGCTAGGAAATAATGTGGTTGTGGGGGCGGGGGCAAAAATTCTTGGTCCAATTAAAGTAAATGATGACGCGCGCATAGGCTCTAATGCGGTTGTAGTGCGGGAGGTTAGAGAAAATACCACGGTGGTTGGCGTGCCAGGACGCGAAGTGGTAAGACGCTCAGAAAAACAAAAACAACGCGATGATTTAGCCAGAAAAATGGGCTTTGATGCCTATGGTGCTACGCAAGATATGCCCGACCCTGTAGCAAATACGGTAAACAGAATGCTCGATCATATTCATAAAATGGATCAACGTATGGATAAGATGTGTACTCAAATTCGTCACTTAGGGGGGGAGTTAGAGATGGAGCCATTGCCTAAAATTGAAGCAGAAGGTTTTGATGGAAAAGTGGAGGGGAATAAGAAAAATATAGATTGCGGTAATACTTGACTGTTCTTGTCAGGTATTCTACTATGCTAAGCATTAGCAAACACTGATAAACGGAATGTAACAGTGTTTACCCCCAAAGAGTATCTCTATAAAGAGCTATATGAAGCATCTATAGCAGAGTGAAAATAGATACTCAGGACTGAAGATGTTGTTGAATTTCCAGTCCTTAATGCTTGGAGACTGCCTCTCAATGAAATTAACCACAAAAGGTCGTTACGCTGTGACAGCCATGCTCGATATTTCTTTGCATTGTGATGATAAGCCTGTCTCTCTGGCTGAAATTTCTGAGCGCCAAGATATTTCTCTTTCTTACCTAGAGCAGCTTTTTTCAAAATTGCGTAAGCAAGGTCTTGTGAGTAGTATGCGAGGACCAGGTGGAGGTTATCGTTTAAGCCGTTCTCCAGCCAAAATTGCCGTATCTGAAATTATTATGGCAGTCGATGAAAATGTTGATTTTTCTAGCTGTGCAGGCGCAGGGAATTGTCAGAAAGATGAGCGTTGTTTAACGCATAATCTATGGATGGATTTGAGTCATCGTATTCAGTCTTTTCTTGATGATATTTCACTAGAGGAAATGATGTCACGAACAGAAGTATTGGAAGTGGCGGCAAGGCAGAAAGATGAAAAAGTCGTGTTAAGGAAAGCGGTAGCTAAGAACCTGAATCCGTGAGGTCACTACGGCACAGGACGCAAGCTATTGATTCATCATG
>CAZQTJ010000254.1:0-3751 GCA_964596035.1 uncultured Cocleimonas sp.
AACGCATCATTTATATCACCTAACTCACGAAAAACGACGGTTGCGAAGCTTCCTGCGGGCAACACGAAGTTTAGGGTTATTTTGTCTGTATCAAAGCTATATTCAAATTCGCTGACGGCTAGGCGTAATGCGCGTCGTTCTTGTTTTAAGCCGTGTTTTATTAGTCCTTGGGTGAGGTCTTTAAAATCATTCGCTATTTGTTGCTCTAGCGTTGCGATGTCTCCCGCGCTGGATAATTCTCCTTTGCCCCATAGTGCGCCTGTTGGGTGTAGTTCTTGTCGTTGGGTGCGTTCTGTTAGGCTTGTGTCGCCGTCATCAGCAAAGCAGGAGTGTGAGCCGTTTAGCATGAATACGTCACCTTTTTGGGCTTGGTTCCATGTGCCTTGTGTTATGCGCTGTGAGAGTAAATGGTTGAATATCCATGATCTTGCGGCTGAGAGGTAGATGCTTCTTTTGGGGCGTGATTTGGGTTTGAATTGACCTGAAAACCAGTTTTTGGCACTTTCTATATTGTTTAAGTTACGTCCAAAGCGTTGTTCGCCGTAGTAGTTGGGTACGCCGTTTGTTTTAATTTGCTGACAGCGTGTTTTTGCTTGTTCTATATCGCCTTCTATATCGCGGATTATGATGCGAAAGCGATTGCCTTTTAGTGCGCCTCGGCGGAGTTTTTTGTTGTGACGTGTTTCGCTAAGGATTTTTATGGATGCGGGGAGTTGTGCTTGCCAGTCGGGTGCTTCTTTTCCTGGCATTTGTACGCTAAACCATTGCGTGGTGATGGCGTGGCGGTCTTTCATACCTGCGTAGCTTACGTCTTTGCGGGGGACTTGGGCTATTTTGGCTAATAAGCCTGCTACCCAGTCGGTATTTTCACCTGTTTTTTCGATGTGTAGATAGACGTGTTCGCCTTCTCCTGTGAGTTCAAATGAGGAAATTTCATCGACTTTAAAATCGCTGGCTTGATTGCGGATGCTGCCACGTAATAATTCGTCGTTTTCGCTACTAAAGGCTTTACTAAACCGCTTCATGTGGCAACACTTCTTTCTGCGATGGTTTGCGCGACTTTGTCACGCAGATAAATAGGCTGTGCTTGCTCGGCGGTGACTGCTTTGCCTTGCTTCCAATCGTCTACGGCTAGTCTGGCGATGTATTGTGCTGAGGGGAGTATATTATCGACTTTGCTTATTTGTGGATTATTCGCGCTATCGAGTTGCTCGGCGTATTCATCCCAGCCACTGCCTGCGACTAGCCAGTTTTTATTCTCAAGCGACTGTAAAAGTGCTTCGGGTTTGCTGACGGCTTCTTCGCCTTGCAAGATCATTATGCCGTTTTCGACGCGGTATTTTCCCCAATAAACTTCTCCCATCCGTGCGTCGATGGCGGCGATGCAGTGTGTCGCGCCCTGCTCTTCGTGCATTTGTTGGGCTATCGCGGCTAGTGTTGAAATTGGTAGCAGTTGTTTGTCAACCGAGAGGGAAACGCCGTGCGCGACTCCTGTGGCTATGCGCACGCCTGTGAATGCACCTGGCCCTCGTCCAAAGGCTATTGCGTTGATATTAGAGAGTTTGCTTGCAGATTTTTCTAACACCTCATCCATCATCGTTAAAATGAGTTTGGTGTGTTCGCGGGGGGCAATTTTAAAGCGTGTGGTTATTTTATCGCCTTGTGCTAAGGCGGCGGAACAGGCTTCGGTTGCGGTATCTATCGCTAGGATCATTGGGGTATCAGGATTCATATGTCGTGTACTTTAAAAAAGCGTTCTACATCGTTTTGTTTGCTGGTGCGGGGGACGCGCGGTAGGCTGGCTAAGAAGGTTTTACCGTAAGATTTTGTGCGTAAACGCGGGTCACAAATCATTAATACGCCTTTGTCGTCATCGTCACGAATTAAGCGCCCTACGCCTTGTTTTAGCGCAATAACGGCTTGTGGAAGCTGGTATTCTCCGAAAGGATTACCGCCTGATTCGCGTATGGATTTTATGCGGGCTTCTAGTACAGGATCGCCTGGCGAGGAGAAAGGAAGCTTGTCGATAATAACGCAACTCAGCGCCGCGCCACGCACATCGACCCCTTCCCAAAAACTACTTGTTCCGAGTAATACGGCATTGCCTAAGTCGCGGAATTTTTCGATCATATCGGCTTGTGATGAGTCGCCTTGTACTAAGATGGGGTAGTCGATTTCATCGCGTAATAATTCTGCGGCTTCATTAAGCGCACGGTAACTGGTGAAGAGCATAAAGGTGCGCCCTCCTGCGGCTTCGATGACGGGTATGGCTGCTTCGACGACCGATTCTACAAAATCATGCTGTTGTGGCTCGGGCATATTCGGTGGCGCGTAAAGCAAGGCATGATGCCAATAGTCAAAAGGGCTATCGAGCAATAGTTCTTTTGGTTTGTCCATGCCGATGCGTTGAGTAAAGTGGTCGAATGATTGCTGTACGGCAAGGGTTGCGGAGGTTAGAACCCATGCGCAAGGCCATGCTTCGAGTTGCTTTTTAAACGGTTCGGCAATGTCTAATGGTGTGGTAATGAGGGAGAAAGAACGGGTGAAGGTTTCATACCATTGCACGGTATTTTCTTTGGGTGTTTTTAGTTGCTCTAGTTTTATTTTTAATAACTCAAGGCGCTCATTGCAGGACTCCAATTCTTTGCTTCGTTCGGCGGCATGTCCCATTATCTCGATTAAATCTGCCATTATTTCATCCAGATTTTGCATTTCTTTCTTGATGGCGGGCTTGCTACTAATTTTATACCACGGCTCACGCAGACCTGGCTTGTCCATTGCCAGACGAATATCGGCGACGCACTTGTCTAAAGCGCGCAAACTGTCTCTTAAATTGGGCATGTCTTTTGCGTTGGCGAGACTTTCGGCAAGTATGTCGCGGGATAGTTCTAATATCTGCCGACTGCTAACCACATCGCTAAAGAAGGTGGATGCTATTTCGGGCAGTTGATGTGCCTCGTCGAGAATGACGGCATTGGCACTCGGTAACAACTCGCCAAAACCTTCTTCTTTTAGGGCTAAGTCGGCAAAAAATAAATGATGATTCACGACGACGACATCGGCTTCTTGTGCTTTTTTACGGGCTAATGCAACGTGGCATTCTGCATAATGTGGGCATTCAGCGCCTAAACAATTATCTGCTGTTGAGGTGACAGCGGGCCAAATTTCGGCATCACGCGGGACGCTATTTAGCTCGGCAATATCGCCTGCGGTTGTTATTGCCGACCAATCAACAATGCGTTGGATATTGGTAATGGAGCGACGGTCATTAAAGCGACCGTCTGACTGGCTGCGTAACATTCTATGAATGCAAAGGTAGTTGGCACGACCTTTCAGTAAGGCGGTTTTGCTACTCGTTTTGAGGGCTTTTTTGACGAGCGGTAGGTCTTTTAGGTAGAGCTGGTCTTGTAGGGTTTTGCTTCCTGTCGAGACAATAATACGCCCACCTGATGCTAACGCTGGCGCAAGGTAGGCAAAGGTTTTACCAACACCCGTCCCTGCTTCAATGATTGCCGTCGAGTAATTTTTGATGGCTTCGCCAACAGCACCTGCCATTGCTTGTTGCTGCGGGCGTACTTGAAAGTTAGAAATTTCCTTAGCAAGCGGCCCTTTCTCCCCTAGCAAGTCTTGCCAATCTATTTCATTTTGCATAGTTTAATGCCTATTTAGAAAACATCTCATTCAAATATTTTTAGGCTATCAACTTAAAATGGGACAGCTTATCGAGTGTCGCAAGACAAGCTCATACGAT
>CAZQTJ010000255.1:0-3723 GCA_964596035.1 uncultured Cocleimonas sp.
TTCTCTTTTAATTTCCATTATTAAGATTAAAACAAGCAAATAGAAACTTCTTTTTGGGCTTCGTGCCCTCAGCGCCAACCTACGGAACTGACCCTTGACCGCGATTATTTTTTGCTTGCTGATAAGCCATAAATAATATGAAACAAGAAAATGCTGATCTTTCAATTTGTCCTAAATGTCAGGCGGAAGTCTTATTTTTAGAGAAAAATCCTGATGATTTATTTTGCGCTAAGGATTTAGGCTATCTTGTTCTTACTATTCTTGCTCTCTCAATTTTTACAGTAAGGCATTGGCTCATTTTTGTTATTGTTACATTTATTGTCATAGCTATTTATTATTTCTCCAGTAAGGAGATTTTAGGGGTAGCCACTTATTTAAGTGAATGATAGGAGGTTAAAAAAGAGCTTTAGAGGTTGCTATAGGTGGGTTTTAGAGGATTTTTAATGCCGTGGTAAGTTATGGTCGGGATGAAAGGATTCGAACCTTCGACCCCCACAACCCCATTGTGGTGCGCTACCAGGCTGCGCTACATCCCGACTGAACGCGAAGGATAGCGTATTGTGGTTTGAATATAAAGAAAATTCTTAGACAAAAAAAAGACCACGTGGAGTGGTCTTTATAAAAATTAGTGTTTTGTTGTGTTTTTCTACCTTGTACATGACCCCCACGAGAGGAGTTCATGTACTTAGCGACTAATTGACGGGTTTCTCGTTTGTGTTTTTGACGCTTTGATGTGCGAGTCTTTTTGTGTACACCTCCGCGTCGCATGAGTGGATTATTCGCTATCGGATTGCCTCTCCGATTTAGCCGTGGGGTATTTCTAGTATTTTCAGGCATGATATTTCTCCTTGTTAATATTTTTCGTGTAGAGATTATCCTGAATCCGTGATGTCAATGCGGATAACAGGGCGTAAGCTATTGGTTTATCACGGGATTTAAAAATCTTAGCTTCACCCGTAGGTTAAGCGGGTATTTTTTAATACCCGTGATGAATCAATAGCTTACGTCCTGTGCCGTAGTGACCTCACGGATTCAGGATTATGGAAATATGCGATTTCCTAATCTCTACACAATAGAACTTATGCCACTTTGGGTAATGTAAACCATTGTGGCTCTTTCACTTTCTTGAGACGCTTATGCACGGATTTATCACGCATTAAAAATTCAGGTCCTCTGTTGGTTTTTTGAAATGCAAAACGTGTGGGTAGTTTTGTATACAAAGAACGAGGTGGCTTGTCGTAGGTGATGTGTTTTAATACAGCACCTGTTTCAAAGCTATGATAATAAATGGTATCAATTCCTAAATCGTGGCGGATAAAATCAATGGTTGCGGATAACATCGCTTCTTCCCATACTTTTGCGTAGGGTGCTAAAACTTTATTCGCATAAGTTTCTAGTTGTTCCTCTGTATATTCACCGTACCATTCATAACCTTCTCTAACTGCTTCACGCACTTCGCGAATCCAATCACATTGAATTTCTTCAATCAGGACTTCATTGGTTTCAAACTCTAAATCAAGACGTACCCAAGCTAAGGTTTCACGCTCACCTTCATCTAGGGAAGGGTGTCCATCCATATTAAAGCCATGTAAATCATCAGGTTTAATGAGTCTTTTAAAGTGCTCAGTATGGTCGGTTGCCATATTCAGTTGTAAAACTAAGTGATAACCTTTTCGGCTCATTTGGTTCCACTTCCAATCTACTTTTCCCTCCCCCCATTGTGATAAGGAGGTGACAAAAGCAAGTGGCTTTTCTTCCCAAACCATTTCTAGTTGGTCGGCGGTAATAATCCCGTTACCTGCTAACCCTAATGCTTTTTTTACCACTGCTTTATGTAAAAGATTTGCATAAGGTGATTTTCTTAACGCCTTAATGGGCATTGCTTTATTGCCAATATAGTCTTTTAAAAGCATCAATGCGTATCGGTCTCGAAAGTAATAAAATACTTTACGTTCTGAGGATAGGCAGTCGATGATTTCTGTCAGTTCATGTAACTCCATAATAAATCTCTTTTGATTGTTTTAGTCGGTATAGGAACGGGGTCTCGTTGTTTCGAGATCGTCCTAAACCTTCGCCCGCAAGTTGGGCTTATCAAATGCTTGATTTTTAATTTTTCTATCATGGTGTTGCTCCTTTATTTTTTGTTTACTGAGATTTTTAACCCTTTACACAAATAACTTGTTTTAGGGTGTGTACAACCTCTACAAGGTCATGTTGATTCTTCATTACTTGGTCTATATCTTTGTAAGCAGAGGGAATTTCATCAACCACACCTTTGTCTTTTCGACACTCTACACCTTGCGTTAAATCTTCTAAATCAAAGTGATTAAACTGTCGTTTCGCTGCTGTTCGGCTCATTTTTCGTCCAGCGCCATGAGAGCAGGAGCAAAAAGATGCTTTTGTGCCTTTTCCTCGGACAATGAACGATTTAGCGCCCATACTTCCAGGGATAATACCTAACTCATCAACTTGTGCGCTTATCGCGCCTTTGCGTGTGATAAAGACATTTTCGCCATAATGTGTTTCTTTTTGCACATAATTATGATGACAGTTAATCGCTTCTTTGGTTGCAATAAAAGGCGGTAATTCTGCCTGTAACGACTTAACCACTAAACGCATCATTTCGCGTCGATTGATTGTCGCGTAGTCTTGCGCCCAATTAACCGCCTCGACATAATCGTCAAAATGCTGTGCGCCATCGGTAAAATAGGCGAGGTCTTTATCGGGCAGGTGTCCTAATTGATTGCCCATATCTTTTTTCGCTAAGCTAATAAAATAACGTCCGATGGCATTGCCAATGCCTCGACTGCCAGAGTGGAGCATAATCCACACATCATCATTTTCATCAATACACAGCTCAATAAAGTGATTACCACCGCCTAATGTGCCGAGTTGGCGACCCCATGTGCGATGAAAATTACGCATCATTTTGCTTAGCCCTGAATGTTTATCCAGAATTAACTGCAACGGCTTATCCATTGATTTTAAAGTCGATGCTTTCACTTTATCGCGCTGGTGCATATTAAAACCAACAGGGACAGCAGCCTCGATAGCACTGCGCGAGCGGCGTAAGCTGTCGGGTAAATCACTGGCTTTTAGTGAAATTCTAACGGCATTCATACCGCAACCAATATCCACGCCAACAGCGGCAGGGATAATTGCATCTTTGGTTGGAATGACTGATCCAACCGTTGCGCCTTTGCCGACATGAACATCGGGCATAGCGGCAATGTGGTGATGAATAAAAGGCAGTTGAGAAATATTGCTCAACTGCGTGAGAGACCCGCTATCAACATCATTTGTGAATATTTTTACAGGTACTTTACCTTTGTTTAAGGTCATTTGAATGGGCATAATGTTACCTAATTCTTAGTATTTACAGCTAGTTAGGATATTCTACTGCTAAACTGTATTTTTATCTTCAGGCATAAAAAAACCCTGAAGGCGAGCGCCGTTCAGGGTTTTTGTCCACGCAAAATAATGACGTGTAAAATTTACTGAGCGACGCGATGTCTCCCAGCAAATGCATAGGAGAGTTAGTCTGTGATTTTCCGATTGAATATGAACATTTAAGTCTCCTATTAAAAATAATCTGACTAAGATTTATTGCTAAACAAAGAATAAAAAATAAGCCGTTGTTGAAAGTTGGTGAATTATGTCGGTATTAAATTGTATTTGTCAAATGTTATTTTTATCCTGAATCCGTGAGGTCAATGCGGATAA
>CAZQTJ010000256.1:0-3715 GCA_964596035.1 uncultured Cocleimonas sp.
AGTCGCGTGATTGAAGCGAATGAAAAGTTTCAGGTGATTGCTGCGACGAAGGGGTGATAATGTAGCTTAATGCACAAAATAACTTCATTTTAAGGTAATGAAGTTATTTCGTGCATGTAATTTATTTTAAAGGCTTTTTCGGACAAAACTCCTAGCCTTGATTACTGCTTGAACTTAGCCCACTGCTCAGGTGTTAAAATGGCTTTGATTTGATGCATTAAAGGTTTCATCTTTTGCTTTTGCTCTGCTGAAAGGTGGAGCTGATGCATTATTCCCCTCATCATACCTTTGCTTTTTTGATGCATGTCTTTTTTGTGCATTTCACCTTTATCACTCTCCATGCCCATGCCTTTACCATGCATTTCTTCGACGTGTTCTTTAAAGCCTGCTGGCTTTTCAATATTGCCAGCATAAATATATTGAGCAATTTTTATCGCGTCTTCTTTTGGTACAACAATCGGCGGCATGATTCTAAATTTATTGATTGCACCGCGCATAAGGCTTTTACTTGGGTCTTGCTTCTCTACCCAGCTAGAAACGGCCTGTACAAACGAAGCCTCATCTGCATGCGTTCCAATATAATGCAATCTGACCGCTGCAATGGGGGGCGCGATACGTTTGTTCATATCCATACCGCCAACATTTGCGCCATGACAAGCAGTGCAATAGGTTTTAAATAGCTTTTCGCCTTCTTCGTATTTGTCATCACCTGCAAAGCTCGATTGAGATAAGCAAAGAGATACGACAAGTAATAATGGTTTAATGATTTTCATAATTTTATTTCCTTGATATTTTTTCAAATGACTAAGGAATGCGCGCAAAATAATTTTTCACACGCATTCCTCATTCCTAAACCTAATGTCCTTTAGCCTTCTGATTAGCTCTCACGTACTCTTCTAGCTCAGTTTTAGAAGAAGCACACTCGTTACTATTGATAATGTTTTCAGCAATGGGTGAATAGTCGACATTAATGACTCCCCGAGCAAAGAAGTCGCCACTCACCGCATCACTATGGGCGGATATAACTTGATAAGCACAACGATCTGTAGCAGTTTTTGTGATCAGTACGTTGGTTGTACCTTCTCTACTAAGTTCTGTTGTGTAGCGGTGAGAGGTTTTCATATATGCCTCTAGCAAAAACAATTTATCCCAAGCGCGTGGCTTTTCGCCTTGTTGTAACTTATCACCCATAAACTTGATATGATCAAATAGTTTAGCCGCATTAGCTTCTGTTTTCGCAGACACTATCCAGCTTATCGTTAGGGCGCTGTCATCTTTTACGGGTGCGGGTGTCTTCTGGTTATTCGATTGAGTATAGCTAGTATGATTTGATTTCAAATATTGAATATTTGAGCCTTCCTCTCCTCCACCTTTGCCGTCACTACCACTACTACCACCACAAGCACTAACGAATAAAGCCAAACCTAATACACTAACTGCTGTTATTTTTTTCATTTTTCCCCTGTATGTTTTGTTTTAATGAGCGCGCATAGTAAAGAATGAAGCTTAAATATAGCTGAAAATTATGGCGTTATTTTTCAGTTTCATTTCATCTTTTTTGCTTAAGATAAATACCTTATTAGTGGTTTCCTAATGTGACACATGCCAATCTAACCTTAACCAAAGGCACTTTATGCGACTTTTATTAGTAGAAGATGATCCTGAACTTAGTCAAAATTTACGTCTTGAGCTAAAGAGGAAAGGCTTTGCAGTCGATATTGCTAATAATGGTATCGATGCGGAGTTTATGGGGAACGAAGAACCTTATGACATTGTTGTTCTTGATCTCGGTTTGCCACAACGCTCTGGTATGGATGTGCTTAAAAATTGGCGACAACAAAATAATCGTGTGCCTGTGATTGTCCTTACCGCGCGAGACGCATGGCATGAGCGGGTGGATGGTTTTAAAGCTGGGGCTGATGATTATCTTGGCAAGCCGTTTCATGTGGAAGAGTTATTCGTTCGTATACTGGCGTTGGTTCGTAGAAACAAGCAAGGCAGTGATGTTGTGATTAATAATAATGAATTAGCGCTCGATGAAGAGCGACAACAGGTAAGTATCAATTTAGGAAAGCCGATTGATTTAACCGCTACGGAGTTTCGTTTATTGCGTTATTTTATGCTTAACCCCGATAAAGTCCTCAGCAAAACACGTTTAACCGAGCATGTTTATGAGCAAGATTTTGATAAAGATAGTAATGTGATTGAAGTTTATGTGCGTCATTTACGCAAAATCATCGGTAAAGAGCGCATTGTCACCAAGCGCGGACAAGGCTATATTTTCCGATGAAATCTTTAGAGCGCCAATTACAAATTAGCCTAGCTATTGTGCTTACGCTTATCTTAACGGTCTTATTAATCGTTGCTAATATCTCTACGCGCAACATTATGGAGTCTTTTGTTAGTACCCGTTTAATGCATGATGCTAAAAATATACAAGATAATTTATGGATTGATTCTGGCGAGTTAAAAGTAAAATGGCAGCGTTTAAATAAAATTTACCATACTGCTTATTCTGGGCATTACTATACCGCACGATTGAAACATCAAACAAATGCTCCTGTATTACGCTCCTTGTCATTACAAGGTGAAGACCTTTTTTTACCATCGATAGCATTAGCAAGCATTTCACACAAAATTATCGGACCTAAAGGACAACATTTAGTCGTTTGGTCTGCGCCGATTATCGTAGACCAGCAAGAAGTGATGATTTCTGTTGCCGAAGATATGAGCGTGCTTAAAGAAAAACGCCAACAGTTTCGTATCCTTTTTATTGTTATGGGGATATTTGGCTTTATTATTATGTTGGTGTTACAACGTGTGGTTATTCATAGGTTGTTCAAACATTTAGAGTATTCACGTCAAGAAATAAAAGCCATTGAATTAGGGAAGCGCCAGCAACTTTCTAAAAATGTCCCCGCTGAGATTTATCCTTTAGTCAAAGAATTTAATCATAGTTTACAGTTGATGCAGCAACGCATGGAACGATCACGAAATTCATTAGGCAACCTTGCTCATGCTTTAAAAACGCCTTTAAGTATTTTAATTCAGCAGTTAGAGAGCGATTATGATGATGATGAAAAAGCACCCAAAATAATATTGTCTCAGGCAAAAAAACAAGCCCTGCGTATTCAGCAATTAACGGAAAGAGAACTTAAAAGAGCGCGCATGGCGGGCTTAGGAAATACAGTCCAACGTTTTAACCCTCGTGAAGAACTGCCTATTCTCATCGAGGTTTTAAAACAAGCGCATAATAAAAAACAACTTCTCGTTAATCTTCACATAGCACCAGATGTAGATGAATTTGGGGATAGAGAAGACATGCTAGAGCTACTCGGCAACCTGATGGATAATGCCTATAAGTGGGCAATATCACAGATAAACTGCCATATCTCGCATGATATAAAAGTAGGTCAGCTCATTTTAGTGATTGAGGATGATGGTGAAACAAAAGCCCCGCTGGAACAAATCACTCAAAGAGGTGTGCGCCTCGATGAGTCAATCGAAGGTCATGGTTTAGGTTTAGCTATTTGTAAAGATATAGTGAAATTATACGCGGGGGAGATTCATTTTAGTCGTTCTAAACATTTGCACGGCTTTTGTGTTGAAATTAAATTGCCTTTACAGCATGGCGTGTAGTTTTCAGGCTTGGCTTATCGCCCCTAAAATCCTATGAATAATTCATCAAGAGGTCAGTCGCTATTCTTTATACTCC
>CAZQTJ010000257.1:0-3712 GCA_964596035.1 uncultured Cocleimonas sp.
TATATGTTAAGGAACGTGCATGGAATAACGTTCCGATCTTAATAACGCAGAATTTTTTCTTTAGATAGGATGCTTCTTGTAATTTAGAGGCTTCAGCAGGCGCATAGTTATTTTACGTTGTGCTGGTTTTAGTTGAGCTAAAAAGGTCGTGTAGTTTGGGAAGTTATTTCATGCTCGTTCCTAAGGAAGGGAGAGGTTAGGAAGCGATATTTGTACGGCTTCTCTTACTTGGAACTAAAAACCTTGTAAATTTGAGTCTAATTCGCCGTCGTTATCCGACTTGTAGCCATTGGGTGGCATTTGTAAAAAGAAGCCATTATCTTGTAAGTTGCGCATGACTTCCGATGACTCGTAGCGTAATAGTTTACGTTTTGTATCCAGCGTAAATTCAAAGGAAAATTCTATCTCACCGATTAGTTTTATTAAGGATTTTGGGACATGATCCCATTGGTCTTTTTCGGGTAGGTATAGATACATTTCGCGTTTTTTCTTGCTACGGTAAACATAACAAGGCATTGATGATGGCAAGGAAGGCTCAGTCATTGGATGTCCTTATTTTTTACGTTTAACCATGACAAGTAACTGTTTAATGTTAGCAATCAACATTTCATAGGCTATATTTCCTTCGCCATTTTTGCTGATGAAAACACTTCCCTTTTCTATGTTTTGTATTTGACCTTCGATGACAGTATCGTTGGTACTGGTAATGCGCACGATGCGTCCTTTGAGTGAGTCTATTTTTTGAGGCGAGGTCTCAATAAACGCCATACTGTAGAGCGCTTGTCTTGGTAGTGTTGCAAAATATACGGGTTGCGGTGCTTCTTTTTTTTGTGTTTCTTTGGCTGCGTCATCTGTTGGTGTGATTTCTGCTGTTGCGGTATTTGTTTCAGCGGTATTTATTTTTTTTGTGCTGGCAGTTTCAGGTTTGACTTTGTCGCTACTTTCTATGAGTTCTTGTTTGCTAGAAGAAACGATAGTGGGTTCACCGCGCAGGGTAGAGATATGTTTTTGTAATGATTTATCTGCACCTAAAAACCATGAACCTACCGCTAGAATCAAGCCTAAAACACCTAAAATAATCGTGCGGATTAACTTGTCATCCATCAACGTTGGCAGTGTAATTAAATTTACCACAGGGATAAAAGCTAGAAGTCCTGTAATGGGATGATAACGAAACCCTGATAGCACAAACTTTAGGTAGCTGAAAATGAACAATAATCCGCCAATAATGGCCACTATGCTGAGCGTGATTTCCATCAATACTTTATCTCTATAAAAATAATAAAAGCATCTATTATATCAGTTTGGAAGTAATGATTCTTTAGTTAAAGCAATAATATTTAAGTAAATAATATGCAGATTAACTTGGTCTTATTTTTTAATACAGTCAGCTTATAACAAAAGCAATGGAACAAAAAGAGGGAAGCTATGTCCCATATTTTGAGGGCCTCATCATAAAATTTTATGTCGCGACGGCGAATAAAGACCTTAGCCTGAATGCTTAATTCAGTTTGTATTGTATGAGATGTTAGTTTTACACGGTTTCGTATAGGACTAATATTCCAAGAAAAATTAAAAGCAGGAGTTCTATAATGCTTAGTAAAATAAAACCAAGGTTGATACGTTCGACCACCCTCAAATTTATTTTGTTGATAACCGCCTCGTTAGCAACGATCACAACAGCAGAGGCATATCCTTATAATCCTATCTGGAAGCCAGCACCGCCTAGTTATCATCGTTCGCCTATTCGCGTGGATATTATTAATGATAGAGGCAGAGCCTTTCGTCATATACCAACAAGCAGTAAGGCATATAATGTAAAGCGTGGTTATATTCAAGCGAAGAAAGGTAAGCGCTATAGTTTGCGTTTGAGAAATACATCGAACAAGCGTGTTGGTTTAGTGGTAACGGTCGATGGACGCAATATTTTATCAGGCAAAAAATCTTGGTTGCGTAGTAACGAGAAAATGTACATTTTAGACCCTTATGAAACAGCAATCTATGATGGCTGGAGAACAGGAAAAAATCGCGTCAATCGTTTCTTCTTTACCAATGCAGGCAACTCATATGCTAATGCTTGGGGAGATAGAACAGCAATGGGCGTGATTGCTATTGCCGTCTTTAATGAGCGTCCTCGTCCTGTTTATCGTTACAATAATAAGAGTGCGCCAAGTTCAAGTAATCGATTACGTCGTAGTGCGCCCGCTAATGATGCAGGCACAGGTTTTGGTCGAGAAGAGTATTCACCCACGATTAAAGTTAGTTTTAGACCACAAGGAAACCCCGTATCAAAACATTTCTATAAATATGAGTGGCGTAGTTCCCTATGTAAGCGTGGCGTTATAGTGTGTCAAGATCGCCCTAAAAAGAAGCCACATAACCGTTTTTGGTCAGAAGATAGTTACGCGCCTTACCCTCCAGGATGGCAGAGAAATAATTACCGTCCAAATAATAATCGTCGAAATAATGACCCATTTTCAAGTTGGGACTGGTGATAAAAGTAGTCTCTTAATAATCATCTTTTTGCAAATTGAGATGAAACATTAAAAAAGATAAAAAAAGGGCTGATAATTCAGCCCTTTTTTTGTATTGTATAGACCAATAAGGGCTGTCTACTCCCCCAAATACCCCTTCCCCAATTTTATAGGTACACCCATGTCTGCTGGAATTTTATACGGCATCTTTATCATTTTTTCCCTCATTCTTCTCTTTGGCTGGTATCTTTTAGTAAAAAAGATTCGCAGTAAAACGAACTTATCTACTGAATTGCTATTTTTAGTTTCGATGGTGTTGCTTGTTATAACGCTGTTATTTATTTGGCATGGTTCTAATGTGATGGGGGGCTGGAAGAAAGGCTCATCATTAGAGCAGGATGAAAAAATACAAGGCTTTACTTTAAGTGTATATAAACCGCTTGTTTTCTCTCGTGATAAAGTAGTCGCGGAAATTAAGGATATGAATGTCTTATTAGAGGATGTTGATGACCTGATTGATGAGCATCCACGTCATGCCGATTTATTACTCAAAATAAAAAATATTTGGAGTAGCGGTGTTTATCAACTCAAAAAATTACAACGGTCTGTTGATAAAGAAGTACGTCATGCTTGGATAGCCCATGACACCATGAATAAAAAAACAGTCGATGCTAAGTTTGCTAGGCAAGCGGTTAAACTAGATAAACGTCTTAATGTTGGATTAAAAAAATTCAGAAAGCTCATTCTTGATGTTCATGAAATGATTCGTAAAGACCTTTCTAATACTCAAAAGCAGTTAGTAAAAGGTAAGGGCGTTATTAAAAAGTCTCTCCATAACCGTAATACGCCAAACTTTAGTGAAGATACAACAGAGACTCTTTTAAAATATTCAGAAACAATTAATCCTGCGGTGCATGAAGGCTTATTAAAAATAATTGATGAAATTAGTATTGCCGAACAGCGTCAAGAAAAGGTGAGATTGCATTTAGAAGATAATCGCGACCTATCCGACCCTTTGATTAAAGTCATCGACTACTGGAAAGCAGCAGAGCTAAAAAATAGAAAATATTTCGACCAGCTTTTATATGCACTAGAGTCATCTTTATTGGGGCGCAAGTTAGGCTTGCATGATAAGGACTATGGCATAGTCTCCATGAATAAAACACTTAAGAAGCAAATACCTATTATTGTTAAGAAAATACAACGTAAGAGAAATTCAATTGATAATAGTTATTAAG
>CAZQTJ010000258.1:0-3712 GCA_964596035.1 uncultured Cocleimonas sp.
AATAAGGGACTTTAGAGCTCCTAACTATTTAGCTCTTGCGTTTAGCATCCATAACATTGGGGAGCTCTTCTATTTTTTCCAAAGCGTTTGATAGTTTTTTCAGATTCTCAATTTGTACTTCAATATTTAATATAGAAATTAAATCAGTAGCTCCTGGAGAGCTGAAAATATTGGATACATTGATTTGTAGTTTTGCCAATATTTCGGCGATGTCGCGTAGAAACCCTGGTTGATTAAAGCCCGTTACTTGTATGTTGACGGTGTAGGCGGTGGTTTCTGAGCCCCAGCTTGCATCAGTTAATCTTAGGCGCTGTTCTGTAGTAAGGTTTTGTTTTAAGACATTAGTGCAGTCGGTACGATGAATTTTGATACCGCGCCCGATAGTGATATAGCCAACAATGTCATCACCCGGTACAGGTTGGCAGCAGTTGGATGTTTCTACCAACAAGTTACTTACTCCTTGTATCTGGATGCCTTGATGATTCGATTTTTGATTGACCTTTATTTTGCGGAATTTAACTTCATTTTTATCGGGCAGGTCAAAGGTATCGGTAAGCTGTGCTAGGCTAATATCGCCACGCCCTAGCGCGATTAGAAATTCTTTTTTACTCTGTACATTAAAGCGCTTAACGAGTGGCTCAAGCTCTATTTTCTTTAAACCTAAACGCCGTTTTTCTTGATCTAAAACCGCCATGCCATCTTGCAGGTTCTTGTCATGATCTTGCTGCCGAAACCAGTGACGTATTTTAGTGCGTGTACCTGCCGAGCCAACGTATTCTAAAATAGGGTTTAACCATTTACGTTTCGGTTGCTCTTGCTTGCCTGTGATAATTTCAACTTTATCACCATTTTTTAACTTGTAATCGAGCGGTACGATAGAGCCATTAACTTTAGCACCTTTGCATAAGTGACCGACATGGGTGTGAACGGCATAGGCAAAGTCGATGGGCGTAGAGCCTTTTGTTAGATCAAAAATATCACCTTTGGGTGTTAGGGCGAACACGCGGTCTGAGAAAATACCTGCTTGGAAGTCTTCTAATAATTCAGAGTCGGATTCGTCACTATCTAAAAAACGACGCAATGACGATACCACGCGTTCCATTTCGGCATCTTGTGCGCCACCTTCTTTGTAACGCCAATGTGCGGCAACCCCAAGCTCGGCAAATAAGTGCATATCGTGGGTGCGAATTTGTATCTCAACGGCTTTTTGTTGGGGGCCGACTACGACGGTATGTAAGGATTGATACCCATTGGGTTTACGATTGGTAATATAGTCATCAAATTCTTCTGGGATGTACTTCCATTTTGCATGTACGTTGGAAATAACGGCATAACAATCTTTATTGGTTTCAACGATGACTCTTACTGCGCGTAAATCATAGAGTTGGTCGAACTCTAACTGTTTACGCTTCATCTTTTTCCAGATGCTGTAAATGTGCTTAGGTCTGCCGTAGACGGTTGCATCAATATTATCTTTTGCGAGTAATTCACGTAGCGTGTCGGTGAAGCTTTCAACATAGGCTTCTCTTTCTAAGCGTTTTGCATCGAGTGATTTTGCAATGCGTTTATAACAATCTGGCTCTAGGTAACGAAAGGATAAGTCCTCCATTTCCCATTTTAATTGGCTGATGCCTAGACGATTAGCAAGTGGGGAATAGATAGCCATCGTCTCATCGGCAAAGGCGCGTTTGATTTGATCGTCGGCGTTAGAGACTAAGCGCAGTTGCTGTAAATTCCATGCTAGGCGAATAAGTACCGCACGCACATCATCGACCATTGCGAGTAACATGCGACGTAAATTCTCTGCCTGTTCGGGAATAGCTACACCATTTTTATGGGGCGCTTTAAAGTTGTGCAACCAACGCATATTTTTAACTAACATGGCAATGGTGGGGTTGAAGCTATCAGCGATATCATCAATCGAAAAACTTTCATTTAAACGAATATCACTAAGTAAAGTAGCGATTAAGGTGACTTGATCGACCTGCATATTAACGAGGGTGCTGGCAACGTCTAGACTGATAGGAATGTGAACCTCGCGATCGACGAACGCGACTTGTAGCATGTAATCGACCGCTTTAATCACCATCTCTTTATCACGTTCTTTGTTAGAGACCCAGAGATGATCTATCCATTGCTTGCGATTATATTCTTTGTTATCAATAAGCTGACTATGTTGCATGATAAGTTATTCTTTATTTAGCTCTTAGAATCGGAAGTTTTCCCAATAATACGCGTAATTTGCGCTTCAATCTCATTTAAATGCGAGATGGTTGCTGTCGGTTTTTTTTCTTCTGTCCAGATTGCATTATCGGGGTTGTACCATATCGCATGTAAGCCTGCATTCAGTGCTCCTGTGACATCATAAGTTGGGTGATCGCCAATATGTACCGTTTCTAAAGCGGTGCAATTCGCTAAGTTTAAAGCGTGATGGAATACTTTAGCGTCAGGTTTGGCTGCACCGACGTCTGCAATTTTTACGCTAAAGTCAAAATATTGACCAATGCCAATATGATCTACGTCAGCATTGCCATTACTTAAAACACCTAGACTATACTGTTTAGAAAGTTGTTCTAAAACATCTCGCGCACCATCAAACAATGTGACTTCATTACGCGCTAACCAGAAAATATGAAAAGCATCTTCGGCCATTTTTTGTGTATATGAAAACTCATCGGCTAATTGCGCTAACCAGTCTTTACGAATTTTGGTCAAATCATAAGCGTTATCAGGGTGCGCTTGCAGGTAGAGAATGCGTTTTTTGATGAGCTGTTCGTAAGTGTAAGCTGAGCTTATTTTAGGATAATACTTTTCAATCCATTCATAGCAGATTTTTTCGGCACGAATAAGGATAGGTTTGCATGCCCACAAGGTATCGTCTAAGTCGAATGTAATACATTTAATCATCATAAGGGGATGATATGACAAGCAGGACATTTAAGTTGAGTTTTTTATTATTAATTTTTTTCTGCGCTAGTTTTGGACTGCCAACATCATTGCAGGCGAAAACGATAGTGATGATTCATGGCTATTTAGCGGATGGGGCATCGTGGCGCACGGCGAAGGTTACAAAAGGGTTGCTCGCGGCAGGTTGGAAAGATGGGGGGAATTATAGTTACTCTCGACAAGGTATGTTGCCAGCAGCGAATCCGATTGCTATTCCTGATGCTTTTTTTACCGTAGACCTACCTTCTAAAGCGCCGATTAAGGTGCAAACAGAAATATTAGGTAAATATTTAGAGCATCTTTATGCGATTAGAGGCGAGCCTATTATTTTTATCGGACATTCAGCAGGTGGTATTGTTGCCCGCTTATATCTTGTCACATTTGGACATGTGCCTGCACGGGCACTTATCACGATAGGTACGCCCCACTTAGGCACAGCGGTTGCCGATTTAGCGCTACTTGCGGGGAGTTCACCCATTGGCATGATGCTTGATATGGCAGGTCAGAATGACTTGGCTGACTCGCGTGGTTTGTATGCCGATTTAAAAAAAGCCAAACCTGGGACGTTTCTTTATTGGTTAAATCAACAAAATCATCCTAGAATCCCCTACGTGTCGGTTATCCGCGTGAATAAATCAACCAGAAATCCTGCTCAGTATGATTTTATTGTTCCCTCGGAAAGTCAAGATATGAATAACGTCTGGGCATTACGTGGTCAATCGATGTTATATTTAACGCAAGAAAGTCATTTTTTGAGTGATAAAGA
>CAZQTJ010000259.1:0-3693 GCA_964596035.1 uncultured Cocleimonas sp.
TGACCTCACGGATTCAGGTAAAAGTAAACTACATAAAAGTTCTGCATAATAGTATCCTTCCTATCATTTACATTGATGGTCTCCGACAGTGGTGACTTCATCGCCTTGAACTTACTAAGAAATATAGATGAAAAATATTGACCCTAAAACCTTAAAACAAGCACAAAGAGTAATGCTAGATAGTCTCATTAGCTTTGATAAAATCTGTGAAAAACATCAATTAAAATACTGGCTTGATAGCGGTACACTGCTTGGTGCAGTTCGTCATGATGGCTTTATTCCGTGGGATGATGATATTGATATTTCGATGCCGATTGAGGATTATCAAAAATTTATGACGGTTGCACAAGACGAGCTTGATGCAGGGCTATTTTTACAAAGCAAACAAACTGATCCTTGCTTTCCGTTTGATTACATGAAAATCAGAAGTGACCGCGCTACGATTATTGAATTTCACGAAGATGGCAAAAAAATTGACTATCATCAAGGCGTTTTTGTCGATATTTTTCCAATGTTAGCGATTAAAAATACGCCTTTAAACCGTTTGTTTTACCGATATGCTTTTGCTGCGATACGCCTTTTTTCTGCCAAACATTTTCAAGTCAACTGGCTACGTGGTTTGTTGGTGAAAGCATTGCATCGCTTACATCTTGGTTGGGGGCATACAGACAGCATTGTCATATATGGTGGAGAAATGCCAGACGTTGCTGCTTATTTTGATTATAATTCACTCTATCCCTTAAAGAAAAAATCGTTTGAGCATTTAGAGTTTAATGCGCCAAACGATAGTAAAACCTATCTAAAACAAATATACAGTTTTAATTTTATGGAGTTACCCCCAGAAGATAAGCGCACCATTCATGCAGCTGCCATAAAGTTACACACTAAGAGAGACTACCTTGAGTAAGGAAAACAAGAAAACAGTTGTCATCACTTATGGCACCTATGACATGCTCCACATTGGGCATATTAATGTGTTAAAACGCGCCAAAGATTTAGGTGATTACTTGATTGTCGGTGTCACTTCCGAAGATTTTGATCGTTCCCGTGGCAAGCTTGACGTGTTTCAAAATACCGCTGAACGGGTCAACGCCATTGAGAAACTCAGCTTTGTTGATAAAGTCATTATTGAGCGCCATCAAGATCAAAAAGCGGAAGATATGCAAGAATATCACGTCGATATATTTGCGATTGGCGATGACTGGTTGGGCAAGTTTGACTATCTCAATGAGTTTACCAAGGTAGAATATTTACCGCGCACAAAAGGTATTTCTAGTACCGAGTTAAGAGAAGAAAAGCTGGCAACCATCACCCTCGGCATTATTGGTCTAGGGCGTGATACCGAGCGTTTTATTGATGAGGTTAAGCACGTCCCCGCCATTCGTCCTGTGTCTCTTTATGATAATGATAAGAAGAAGGTTCATAAATTTATTAAAACCGCCCCCTTTGAATGTGGCTATGATGATTATCGAGAATTTTTAGATAGTTCGATTGATGCCGTTTTTGTCGATAGCTCTGTTAATCGGCACTATAACCACATCAGTAAGGCGTTGAAGGCGGGAAAGCATGTCTTAGCGGAAAATCCTTTAGCACTAGACAAAGAGGAAGTCGCCGACTTACAAGCACTTGCAAAAAAACATAAGTGCCTGTTACTTTCTGCACTTAAAACAGCCTTTCTACCTGCTTTTTGTCAGTTGTTAGTGCAACTCAAAGATGGGGTAATTGGTGATATTAAAGAAGTTCGTGCGACATTTACCAGTCTTTACAAAGAAAAAAATTATACCAATCAGTTTTTAAAACAGGGGGCAACCAATACCATGCTCAGTTACCCCTCTTTATTGGTCACAAAAATTTTAGGGCCGCGCGATAGTGTTACTTTTTTTGATCAAAGACATTATGGTTATGACTTTTCCAACCGCGCCATCACCACCCATAAAAACCAAACCATCGGACTAGCAACCGTGGCATCAGGCATGAAGTCGGAGGGAGATGCGGTTATTTCTGGCACAAAAGGGTACGTCTATATCCCTGCACCTTGGTGGCTAACTAAAAGCTTTGATTTTCGCTTTGAAGACCCCAATAAAAGCTTCACCTATCATTATGAATATGAAGGCAATGGGCTACGCTATATGATTTCTGAATTTGCCTCTCTCATCCAACGCGGAAAAAAACGCTCGGAACGCCTCACACCAGAAGACATGAAAGAAATTAACGACTTAATTGTTGAGTACAATGAACAAGCCAAACGCTATCCACAAGGAACTGTTTAATGATTTATGAAGACTACGCTATTTTCACACCAGGCCCTGTGGCAATGTCAGCAGAGGTTTTGGCAATAGGCGCAAAACAAACGCCCTATTTTCGCAACCAAGCTTTTTCCGAAGTAACCTTTGCCTGTGAAGCATTCATGCTGAAGATGCTTAACGCGCCCAAGGGTAGCAAGGTTATTTTTCTCACCGCCTCTGGCACAGCAGGAATGGAATCGGTGGTGATGAATTTACTCACCACAAAAGACAATGCGCTGGTAGTCAATGGCGGTGGTTTTGGTCAACGCTTTGTGGATATTTGCGCGATACACGACATTCCTCACCATGATTTTAAAGTAGATAACAGCAACCTTGCTGATATTGAACAGCAAGCACCTAAGCAAGATTTCTCTACCCTTATCGTCAATGCGCATGAAACCAGCGTGGGGCATCTTTATGATCTTGATGCACTCGGTAAATTTAGCAAAAAACATGACCTACTCCACATCGTCGATGCCATTAGCATGTTTGTCACCGACCCCATTGATATGCAAGCGCACCATATTGATGTCGTCATTACCAGCAGTCAAAAAGGACTAGGCTTACCACCAGGTCTTAGCATGGTGGTATTGTCACCTAAAGCCCTCACAAAAATTCATCCTGTAAAAAGTCTTTATTTTAATTTTAAAGATTACCTCCGCAATGGCGAGCGCGGACAAAGCCCCTACACTCCCGCAGTCACCATTATATTGCAATTACAAGCACGTTTAGAACAGATAGAACGTGACGGTGGTATTGAAAAAAGCATTGAAAACGCCGCACAAATAGCCAGCTACTTTCGAGAAGAAATTAAAGGCTTACCGCTTAAAGAATTCAGCAAGTTTATGCCCAATGCCATGACCACTTTAATGCCCCTAGATGGTAAAAGTGCCACTGATATAGTCAAAGACATGGAAGAACACTACAACATTATGATCTGCCCAAATGGCGGCGCATTAGCCACAAAGGTATTTCGTGTTTCCCATATGGGGCATATGACTAAAGACTATACCGATGTGCTGATCAATGCGCTGAAAGATTATTATCGCTAAGCATGAGTCAGGTAGGGTGAGCAGTGTTTTTGCCCACATTTGATGGGCAGAGAAGATTGCCCACCTAGTGTGCCCGACATGGGCTAAAACTTGTTACCTGAAAAGTGGTAACTGCAGAAATCAAAGGGGTCATAGAAATCAAAGGGGTCAGACTCGATTGATTCACTGAATCGATATAACCAACTGTTATTTATAAATATTATATCAATCGAGTCTGACCCCTTTGATCATGCTTTGATCATGATGACGCACTGGTGATCTTGACTCTGGAACGTCTAGTATGAATTCCCACGCTGGAGCATGGGAACTAGGCAACTTATTTCTTCTGAATAATTGATCTCAAATCAGGTCGCTTT
>CAZQTJ010000260.1:0-3663 GCA_964596035.1 uncultured Cocleimonas sp.
GCTAGTAGTCGGTGGAGTAATTTCTGTTTGTAGCTCTTCATCGGGAGAGTCAACAACAATGCTAGCTTGTAATTTCAACTGCTCTACACAGTTGGTTAAATAAGCATCTAACTCCTCTTTTTTAATACTATCTTCTTTTGCGTAGGCATTACATTCGTCAACAAAAATTTCTTCATTGAGAAGATCCATCGCCACAAGGTCTTGTTCTGTTAGCTCTACTTCTTCACCATTGCCATTATCTGGTGTGGTGTTTGTTGTTGTGTTTGTCTTGTTTTCTGGCGATTTTAAGGTGAATGTATTGGAGGTCGTATTTTCATCTACTTTATCATCGCTACAGGCGCTCATTATTAGCAATAAAAGTAGTGATAAGGCTATTTTTTTTACCATAAAACTTTTCCTTGGTAGTACACTTCTAACTTTTTAGTTGGTAGAGTATAGACCATATTATCTAGTCCGACAGTTGTTTAAACAATACTTTTGAATTGCGTTGATAGTTATACAGCGCTTTTTTCTTTGCGGGTAAGTCTTCTACCGTCCCCATAATAAAACCACGTTCTTTAAACCAGTCGATTGATTGTGTGGTGAGTACCAGCAGTTGTTGTAATTGCTTTTTCTTGGCTAGTTTTTTAATGGCACTCAATATTTTATCCCCACGCCCACCTGTACGGTAATCGGGGTGGATTACAAGGCAGGCTAATTCACCTGTCTTATTATCCATGTTATAAAGAGCGGCACAAGCAATCACTTTGCCGTCGCGTTTGCTGATGATGAAGTTAGCAATTTCTAACTCTAGTTGTTCTCTTGATCGCTTGATTAAAATACCCTGTTCTTCTAGTGGGGAAATCAGCTCAATAATACCGCTGACATCATCAATATTAGCCTGACGAATCTCATCATAAAGACTAGCAGTGAACATTGTGCCAATGCCGTCGCGAGTGTAAAGCTCCAATAATAAACCACCGTTTTCCTTGTGATTAATAACATGCACGCGTTTTACACCTTGCTTCAAAGCGCTGCCAATGTCTTTTAATAAGGGATATGTTGCGGTGGTTTGTTCAATATCTTGCAGATCAATTTCACGCGGTAAATTGTATTGATTTTGGGTGATAAAAATGAGCTTGTCGGTCTGTATCTGCTTGGCAATAAAGTTGGCAACGTCTTCATAACGTAAATTATAGGCTTCACCTGTGGGAGAAAATCCTAGCGATGAGAGCAAGACGATATTGTCATTAGCCAATAATGATTGGATTAATGATGTGTTTATTTTACGTACTTTTCCTGTGTACTGATAGTCGATACCTTCAAATACGCCAACAGGTTTGGCGGTGATGAAATTACCCGATAAAACACCTAGGCCTTCATTAATAATCGGGGGTCTATTCAGCGCATGGCTAAGTTTATTTTCAATTTCAACGCGTAAAGAACCAACGGTTTCTTTGACAATTTTCAAGGTTTGGGCATCAGTTACTCGTAAATCATTGGAGATGTCGATGGGGTAGTCAACTTGTTGCAAGTGCCGATCAATTTGTAAACGTGCGCCATGCACTAAAATAATATGTACGCCTAATGCCGATAGAATGGCAATATCATTGCTGATACTGGAAAAGTGAGGGTCATCAATCACGTCACCAGAAAAGGCGATAACAAATGTTTTTCCTCTATGCAAGTGAATATAAGGAGCAGCTTCACGAAAAAAATCAATACGGGAATCATTAGCTTGCATACCGACCCCTTTAGTCAAATTGCTGAACCCATGCGACTAATTGTTGCATAAGGTTTTGTTCGTGCTCGGATAAATCACGCTGAGATATTTCTTCTAGCACATTATTAAAGTCATGTATGGTGAGCGTGCTACCGTATTCTCCATTAATGAGACGAGCATGACAAAATTCCTGCCATTCTCGTTGTTCATCCTGCTCCAGTGTTTCTGGCCAGTTGCGGGCGCGATAACGAGGAAATAAGGTATCAAGGCGACTATCTGAAAATGCAGGCTTTAAACTAGCAAGCGATTCAACAGATGTTTTAAGAATTTGATGACACATCTTGCGGTCACTCGCATTAATAAAGCCATTATACAGTGCTGAGTCGGCATCTGTTTCACCGAAATCAGGCTTTTGTTGATACATTTCTTGCAGACGAGAACGCAGTGTTTTATCGGCTAATAATTTTTGTTTGTGCGCTTCTATTTCTGTCCAGTTTATTTGCCATTTTTCTGCCATCTCATCGGTGAGGGTGTTGATAGGAGAAAGCGCGGGTGATTTATTGAGGTGAATCCCTTTTAGTGCTACTCGTACATCATCTTCCTTACGTTCATGATTTGGAGTGTACAGATTAACGGCAATATCCTCAGCACTCAGACTCAGTAATAACTCAGGGTCTTGGCGTAGGTCAAAACAAATAATTTCATTTTGATTGCTAGGATGTTGCATTAAAGGATAAATAGGTGAAATACAGCCTTGGCTGGCAGGAAACATGCCAGAAACGTGCAACACCACGCTATCGGAGTGTGCGTTAATCAGCTCAGAAGCTTTGACTTTTTGACGTAGACTAAAGTAATAATCAAATAAACGTGGTTGATGTTTTTTAATGAGGCGCGCCATTTCGATGGTGGCATTCACATCGACTAACGCATCATGCGCTCCTGCATGTTCGATACCATTGGCTGCGGTTAAATGCTCTAAACGAAAACTAGCGCTACCATCCGCTCGTATTGGCCATTCAATACCTTCAGGGCGTAGTGCATAGGTCATACGCACTAAATCGAGAATATCCCAACGACTATTGCCATTTTGCCACTCGCGCGCATACGGGTCGATAAAATTGCGGTAGAAGCCAAAACGTGTCACCTCATCATCAAAGCGAATGCTGTTATAACCGACCCCGCAAGTGCCAGGCTTGGAAAAAGCATCATTAATTTGTTGAAAAAATTCAGCTTCAGGAATACCCTCTTTTGTCGCATGTTGGGGCGTAATACCAGTGACTAAAACAGCTTCAGGGTGAGGAATAAAGTCATTGCTAGGCTTGCAGAATATCTCAATAGGATCACCGATAGGTTCTAAATTAAGATTAGTGCGAATAGCCGCAAATTGTGAGGGACGATCTTTGCGTGGATTAACGCCCCAAGTTTCGTAGTCATGCCAGAGTAGAGTCGTTTCAGCCAAGGGAATATCCTTTGTTATTAATGTGTAGACATTGGATTATTGCTTTAATTATTATTCTAGGCAAATTTTAGAAGTTAATGAGCATAAAAATAATATGACAAATAAATCAGTAAGAGAAATTCAGGACAACTTAAATAAAGTCATCAAAAATCTAGGAAATGATAAAGCGAGCGAATTCCTAGAAACCGTTTTGCAAATATTACGTAAAGCTGTGGATAATTTATTGCTAAGTATTGAAGCAAAGGACTTAACTTTATGTCAGCAGTCTGCGCATAAATTAAAGGGTTCATCAAACTTGTATGGCAGTCAAACCTTAGTAGACCTACTTGTTCAAATAGAAAGCACCCCTGAGGTTATTATGAATGACGCTGAAAAATATCAAACATTGCTTAATGAGTTTGAGTTGGTTGTACAGCAAGTGAAAATCAAAATATCAGAGGCGTAAGGAGTAACTTCTCATAAACTATAGGTAATATTTACCTTCTTGGAAGAATGATCCGTT
>CAZQTJ010000261.1:0-3652 GCA_964596035.1 uncultured Cocleimonas sp.
CCAATGTACTTCTATGCTGTTCAACAAATCGTTCTAATATATTAAAAAAGTCTAGAAATTCAGCCACGCTATTATTGCTATTCACCGCAATTAAGCGAATAAATGTCGTATCTGCGAGTGCGCCATAACTTACCATGACTTGTTGTTCTTTCAGTAAGGCGGTACACAGAGACTTTGGCTCTATGTTTTTATAATTAAAGCAAATAGAAACAGAAGGACGATGACTGTAGACAACATAATCAGGATGAGATTCTACATAATCATGCGCTTTGTTTGCTAACTCAAATTGATGATCGACTATTTTTTCCAATCCTTTTGTACCAACAGATTTCCATAAAGTCCAAAATTTAAGCGCGTCATTACGTCGTCCGCATTGCAGTGACATTTTGCCTAAGTTTAAATCATCATCATCGCCTTGATAGAGATAATCTGCGTCATTACTAAACGATTGATACAGTTTAGCCTTGTCACGCACCATAATCATGCTACAGCTTAGTGGTACGCCTATCATTTTATGCGCGTTAAAAGCAAAGGAATCGCTATGTTCACCGCCTTTTAGGAGGTATTTATATTGCCGACTAAACATGACCGCACCGCCTAATGCGGCATCGACATGAAACCAGAGTTTGTATCGCTTACAAATAATCGCAATCTCATCTAGCGGATCTGTACTGCCTAAGACGGTTGTACCTGCGGTGGCATTAATAAAAAAGGGGGACAACCCTTGTGCTAAGTCATTTTTTATTTGCTTCTCTAATAGATCAAGTTGCATTTCGCCGCGATAATTTGTGGGGATATGACGAATATTATTGCGTCCAATACCTGCAAATGAAGCATTTTTATCAATCGAGTAATGGGATGCTGTCGAGGTATATGCAATCAGTGTTTGTTGCATTCCTGAGTGTTTAATATCCGTATTAAAATGATCACGCGCCATGACTAAGGCCATAAAGTTGGACATCGAACCACCCGTAGGAAAAGTCCCCCCGCTTCCCTCTTTATAGCCAATTTTATGGCTTATTTGACGGATTATCTCTTTTTCTACGCCGATTTGTGGTCCACCGACTTTATAGGTGTACATACTGGTATTCATCACAACCGCTAATAAATCACCCAGTATGGCGCGACTTTGACGACCGCCAAAGAGTTGATTAAAAAAGCGATGACTTGAGGTTTTGGGTGTTTTTAATACTAAGGCTTGCAAGGTTTCTGTGAAATCTTCATCAGACATTGGCTCATCACGCAGTGCTAAATTGAGTGATTGAAACAAAGCTTCTGCTTCATGTACTTTCGTGACGGGGTTATTTTTTTCATCTTGACGTAAGGCAGCAAATATTTCTATAAAGGTTTCTAAGTCCTTTTTTATATTCATTATTTATCCCATACTTCTTTATGCACATGCCGCTCTACTTCTCTACGCGGTAGCCACCCTTTGCGCTCTAAATCGGGCTTATCATGAAATTCAGAAACATATCCTAAGCATAAATACGCGATGGGGACGACCTGCTCAGGAAGTTTGAGTAATTTTTTAAGTTTTTCCTCATGCAATATACTGACCCATCCCATGCCAATATTTTCTGCGCGAGCTGCCAGCCACAGCGTTTGTACTGCACAGACTGTACTGTACAAATCCATCGCGCTATTGGTGGTACGTCCTAGCACAAAATCACCCGTGCGAGTACGATCACAAGTAACACAAATATTAAGCGGTGATTCGGTGATACCTTCTAGTTTTAATGCTTGATATTGTTGCTTTCTTGCGCCGCTTAATAATTCGGCGGCTTCATTATTTGCTTTGATAAATTCTTGCTTAACCGATTGTTTCGTTTTATCGCTTTTAATAACGATAAAATCCCACGGCTGCATAAAGCCAACACTGGGCGCATGATGAGCGGCGGTTAACATACGAGTTAATACATCGTCTGGTATCGCATCTGCTAAAAATTCATTTCTGACATCTCGGCGAGCATAGACTGTTTTGTAAAAAGCATCTCGTTCTTGCTCTGTGATGTGTTTATTCATTGTAAGTTCTCTTTAGATGCTAAAAATCAGCGGCGACAAAAAAGCTGATTTTTTCTCTACTAACAGGATGAAGTAGCTCAATATACTCCGCATGGAGGTGTAATCGATTGCCCTTATCGCCATAAAGGTCATCGCCAACGATAGGCGTATTTAAACCTTTATAATGAGCGGCATGAACACGTAGCTGATGTGTACGCCCTGTAATAGGATAAAAATGTATGCGTGTTTGATTATTTTTTCGTTCGATCACTTCCCACTGAGTTTTGGCATTTTTGCCGTGTTCATAACATACTAATTGCTTGGGTCTATCGTCTAAATCGACACGCAATGGTAGCTCTACAGTACCGCTATCTTCGTTTAACATGCCATCTAAAATAGCAAGATAGCGTTTTTTTACCCTGCGTTTAATAAATTGTCGTTGTAAGTTTTTATGCGCCTCTTTAGTTAAAGCGATCATCATTAGTCCCGACGTTGACATATCTAACCGATGCACAATTAAAGGGCCTGTTGCTTGCGGATAGCTGTGTTTAATCCGTTGATATACGGAGTCTTGTATATTTTTCCCTGCTACGGATAAAAGCTCTGCGGGTTTATTTATCACCAGCATGACTTCATCTTCATAAATAATCTCTAATATTTTATCTTCGGCAAGATTTACTAATAACGGGTTGTCGTCTACTTGCATTCCTTCCAACATATGCCCCAATATTGGTTGACATTTGCCATTGCAAGCAGGATAAAAATTTTGATGTTTTCGAATGGCTGATTTTGGTGATGCACCCCACCAAAACTCCGCCATTGCGAGTGGTTTCATCTGCTGTGTAAACGCATATTGCAATAATTTAGGTGCGGCACATTCTCCTGCACCTGCTGGGGGTGTGAGGTCAAAAATATCCAGTAGGTTTTTTTCTTTTCCTGCAATATTTAAAAAACGATATTGCTGAAAAAGTTTTCTTTGTAATGAGGCTGATAGGGTTTTTCTTTGTGCTTTTACTTGTTTAATTTCATCCGTTAATAACTGATAGCGTAATTTAGCCTCTTTAATTCGCCCATCCCAAAAAAATTTTAAATCACGTAATTGGTTTTTAGCGTTCACACTTTCTTTAGCTAACTGCTCATTAAAAAGATTAAACTCATCCCGCATCATATTTTCTTTTGCATTGACTCTTTGTTGTTTTCGCAACTTTCGAGCCTTTATCATATTATCTCTGTACGTTTTAATTGCAGTCTTTGAATTTTCTATTTCAAGGTCTAATTGCTGTTTATAGGCTTCAATGTTGGGATTTCTTTCTAGGCGAGAGATAATTTTATTAAACTGGTTAATCTCAATATTTTTTTGATTAAAAAAACTACTTTCATCCAGCATATCGAAAACAGGCGGTACAAATTTTGGCAGATGATTTTGATTCGCTAACTTACCCGAAAAAGCCGATAAATAACCTACTTCCCCTTGCTTATTTTTAACTAAAAGCACGCCAAACATTTTTCCGATAGCACCTTTTTTATCCCCTTCTATACCGAAGGGATGATGCCATTCAACTTGAGTCTTGAGATATTGTTGTAATTCTTCTGCTGCTAATAAACACAGAGGGTGAGGGTCATAATAAAAAGGAAAGGTAAATTTTTTAGG
>CAZQTJ010000262.1:0-3643 GCA_964596035.1 uncultured Cocleimonas sp.
TTTTTTATTATATCGTTTCGCGATAGGTTGAAACTCGGTTTGACCAACCTGCTAGCCAGCGCCTTTCATTGCGTGCTGGGTTTGAATTTCTTACGCGCCTATCAAGTACGCGCATAGCAGCACTTGCAAATTCATCTAACGCTTGTTGTCCTGGTTGTACGGGGCGCATTTCTTCTAAAACCTGTAACAGCCCCCAATTTTCTCGTTGATTTGTCGCACGATTTAGATAGCCACCATGTCGATTTAATCCTTCACCTTTGAAATTGACATAATCAATTAAGGGATACCAGCCACTAGGAGAGTTGGCAACTGCATTTAGATTGTTGGCAATTAAGGGGCGTAAATGTGGCGGTGATTTTCTTACTAGCTTAGGCATGGCACGTTGTGCGCGTTGCATTATATATTCTGCTTGTAAATAACGTGTCTCATACAACATTCTTTGTAATTGTTGTACTTGTGGAGAATACTTTTGACTATTTAACTCTGCGCGTGTTCTCCAAGGTGCTCCGCTATGTTTTGCTTGTTGTAACCATTGGGGTAAGCGTACACCACGAGATTCTAAGTAACTTAACATTCCAGGAAAAGTATTACCAAATCGTGCTCTACGTCCTGCGGGATACCAAGTAAAATGACCAATCCCCATTGAGGCAAAGTTTTCACCCACATTCCAATGAACCAGTTTATTAATATCACTGCCACTCTCATTTGCAAAAATTTGGTCGCCAATACGACGAACTTCTTGCTGTGACAAATTAGGCATGCCGTTTGATGCATGACGACGTGGTGCGACTTGGCGAGCACGTTGTTGCTGAGGTGCAAAGTATCTTCTTGGTGCTGCAACACGATGTCGCGGAGGAGCGACCCGACGATGTTGACGCTGTTGAGAAACATGACGTGGGCGGTGCTGAGAAACATGACGTTGCGGTATAGCTTTACGCGTTGCTAATGCTTGAGTTTTATTCAAAGAAATATGGTGTGGGACAACTTTCTGAGGTTGTTGGTCAATATGAGGGGTATTTTGACTACATCCAGAAAGACTTAAAAGTGCCGTGGCAGTTAAGCCAGCAATGATTTGTGGTTTCATGTTTTGTGCCATTTATTATTGTTATTATTATTTCACCAAGCTTGGGGAACTTGATGTTTTACTGATACAACACCTTCGAAAACTAATAATACAGTGTTGAGTTGTACGGGTAAATTGTAATCAAAGTAAGGTTAACTGACTATGAATTAACGATAAACAGTTATCTTCTTTGTGATTTTTAACTACGCTATAAATGTTAAGGATCAAAGAGATAGAGAAGGTATCTGTAACTTCTCATAAACTATAGCTAATATTCCTGAATCCGTGAGGCTAATGCGGATATGAGAAGTTACAGGTATCTACTTCAGTGCTTCAAAAAATCGTTCATTTCGTGGCTTATAACTATCTTTGGTATTAAGTGACAGCAATATGCGAGTAGCATGACCGCGAATTTCATCACGAGGGATTAAGCCGTAATAACGCGAGTCTGCGCTATTGTCGCGGTTATCACCCATTACAAAATAATTGTCTTTAGGAATAACAATAGGGCCATAATTTTGCAGTGGATTGTAGTAATGTGGTTTTACTTGCATGACGTGAGTTAAATTACCAACAGACTCTAGTGCATAGATACCCTCTTCTTTATCAATTTTGCGTAAAGGTTCTAACATAGGATCGCGTAATTTAGAGTAGTCCGCTGGTTTACCATCGATATAGAGTTGATTTTTCTTAATTTCGATGGTTTCACCAGGCAGACCAATAAGGCGTTTAATCATACGTTTTTTGGCAGCAGCAGAGGTAAATACAATAATATCCCCACGTTTAGGCTCACCTAGGCGCGCTAAAGAAATATCAGTAAAGGGGATTTGTAAATCGTAGGCTAGTTTGTTTTCCCAAATGACATCACCTTCTAGTATGGTTGGCTTCATGGAGCCTGTTGGCACAGGATGCCAGTCGGCTATTGCACCACGGAAAACAAACAAAAATGCGATAAAGAAAATAAAAGTTCTATTGTTATTAAAGATCGAAATTAATTTATTCATGATATTGGGGGCCTTATCATTTGTTATTATTATTTTTATTGGGGACTATTATTGAAGTAATGTTTCAGGAATTCATCAAAATCCACATCATCATTGGCTTCGGCCTTTTGCTGCTCACGTATTGACTCTTCAGCCTGTTGAGCGAACTGTTGCAAAGTATCGTTACTTAGTTTGCGTTTTAAGAAATAGTCTCGATGCTCATTGGACTGATGCTGGGCAAACTCAAAGTAACTACTGTGTTTTGTCATTAAATCATCTAACACACGTGCGGAGAATGTGAGTTCGGGGTGCTCAACAAGTTCCATTTGATGTTTTAATGCCGACACATAACAGGTATCAATATGTACCGTATTCAGTAATTCTGCCACAGGCATCATGGTGTCTAATAGTTCTAAAGCCCATGACTTAAGTGTTTTCTTATTATCATTTTGGCTTAATTCGAGCTTGGGCTTACGCCCAAAATGGGCAACTAGGCTTTGATTTTCATCTATTTCTTTTCGTTCTTTTACGTCAATATTAGGGCTTTCTTGTAATAAGCAAAACAACATAAATACTTCTAAAAAGAAAAGCTGATTATGTGCAATGCCCGCAGGGTAGAAGGGGTTTATGTCCACCGAGCGTAATTCTACATAGCGTATTCCACGGGCGTTTAAAGCATCAACAGGTTTTTCAAAACCTTCTAAAATCTGTTTTGGCCTAACGGTGCTGTAGTATTCGTTTTCAATTTGCAAGAGGTTGCTGTTTAGTTGGCGATATTCGCCGTCAACTTTTACACCAATCTTCTCGTACACATCATGAGGAGTACTAATGGCACAACGCAAACTATCTATGTATTGCTCCATTGTATTATAGCTTGCCTTAATCCCCGCTTTATTTTCTTTGCGATTGGTATAACCAATGTCGCCCATCCGTAAAGATGTACCCCAAGGTTCGTAATAAGTGTTTTCATTATAGACTTTCATGCTATCAAGCTTAGGAATACCTTTTAAAAAAGATTTACAAATAGCGGGAGATGCTCCAAATAGATAAGGAATTATCCAACCATAGCGTTGAATATTGCGCGTCATCCCCATGTAATGATGATTAATAAAGTCTTGAGTATTGCTCTTTTCTTTACCTTCAGACTGCTGATAAAGAGGCCAAAATTCTTTTCCAACCGAATGATTGAAGTGGATACCTGCGATAACTTGCATCATTTTACCATATCGCCACGCGAGACCTTGACGGTAAACGTGCTTCATTTTTCCACCATTAGAGTCGCCATATTCTGCGATCTGAATATCATCTTCGCCACGAATAATGCACGGCATACTGCTTGTCCACAGTAATTCATTGTCTAATTTTTGATAGACGAAAGACTCTATGTCTTTTAAAAAATCGAGTGATTTATAAGCTCGCTTACAAGGCGGCGTAATTAGCTCTAGCAAAGATTCTGCATAATCTGTTGTAATAAATGAGTTTTTTAATGCTGACCCCAGTATGTTTGGGTGAGGCGTTTGAGCGATATGTCCATTAGTATCGACACGTAAACTCTCTTTCTCTAGCCCCGTTTGCGAGTTTTTGAGTGACGCTTTAA
>CAZQTJ010000263.1:0-3642 GCA_964596035.1 uncultured Cocleimonas sp.
TCAGCGACTTTCTGACCAATATCAGCTTTACTCATAAAATTACCTATAAAGTTATTCAAAGAGAACATAGTAACGCTATCACTACCTCCAATGGAATAAGAATTACAACTGCGACTCTACAGGCAATATTCTCATTAAATTCATCCAAAAACGTTGCGATATAATCGTATCAGGCTCATTGAAGAGCACTTTATTTTCTTGCTTATCACGCCATATAATATGATTGCCTTGTAACTCAACGGTATAAGCTAATTTATCCAAATTTTCATCTAACCATTCGCCGATACGCCCCGCAATACTTGATGACACTATCACTACGCCTATCTCTGTGTTTTCATACAATGAACGAGGATCCATATTCATAGAGCCTACATATAATTTACGTCGATCAAAGCTAATAATTTTGGCATGTAAAGCGGCTTTAGTCGGAGTATTAAATAATTTACGCGCCCGTTGCAATAAATTCACATTACGATTTACAGCTTTAAATTCATACAATTTAACACCCATACGCAACAAGTCTTTTCGATAACGATTATAATGTGAGTTGACAATTTTCACATCTGTTGATTCATACGAGTTCGTCAATACGCTTATTTTTATTCCCTTATTACGCAACTGTTTAAAATACCGCAATCCTCGCTCACCAGGAATAAAATAAGGTGTAATAATGAAAATTTCATTGTCCGTATTTTTCACAATGGCTTCAAATGCTTTAACTTTTAACTTTTTTTCTGAGCGATTTCGCGTTTTAATAATTTTTCTCGGAGAGTCTTTGATCAAATAAGCATTCGCCCACTGAAATTTCAAGGTGTTATGTTTGATCTTGGAAGCCAAAGGAGATGTCCTTAAAACACTAAAAAAACGTTTTAGCATTGGGCTTGTTTTAAAGCGATCAACTGGATGCTGCGCTGACTGAGAAAGGCTAGACACTTTAATCGTTTTTTCAAAATTCCAAAATGCATCAAATGATCCAGAAACCTTTTTAGCTATAGGGCCTACCGCCAATACTTCCATACCACTAAAAACACGTTTCGACTGACCTTCTGAATACTCATTGCCAATATTTCTACTTCCCATAATCATTAATTCATTATCAACAATAATCGATTTATTGTGCATTCGACGGGTGATTTTTCCTAACTGAAACATCATTTGTAAAAAACGGGGAGAGCTTCGACGATAAGGATTAAAAATACGCACTTCAATATTAGGGTGACGATCTAAAAAAGCTAATTTAGCAGTTTGATTCGCAAGATAATGATCATCCAATAAAATCCGCACTCTTACACCACGGTTAGCCGCCTGTCTTAGGGATTGATAAAATAAATAACCTGCCACATCATCTTTTATCTGAAAATACTGCACGTCGATACTTTTTTCAGCACGTTTAAATAGTGCGGTTCGAGCAGCAAAAGCATCCATACCACTGCCTAGCAATACAAACCCTGACTTACCATGATGTTGTCTTACTCTCCCTCGATAAGCACGCGCTAAACTTGTTTTGCTGACATTATCAAAAGCATAACTAGGCTTGCGATCAACTTGATGCTTTGTGGTAGAACTACAAGCCGAGGTAAACAGAATAATAATAAAAAATAGCCCTTTAAATAAAAAAGCTAAAAGATGGTCACTTAATAATTGCTTCATACTCTATATACCTAAAAAGGAGCTGTTTAACACTACATTCTCCAAACTATAGAATAAAAAAATCACTACGCTATAAAAACGGATTAAAGCGATGATAATCAATACAAAGTGTTTTTTAGCCTTTCCATCATGACCATTAAATTCCATTAATTGACCCAAAAATCACTCTCTCTTGTAATAACCCAATAAAATGACCCCTTAATAAATGAACTTGCGCTATAAATAATACAAGCAACTCAATCATTGCTTCTAACTGCTCTTACACCTGAATCCGTAAATTTCAATACAGATTCTGCTAAAAAACTCATTTCAAGGGAGAATTGTGATGACAAATCTAAAAAAATACTACTTATCGCTCAGTCTATTAATACTCAGTGTGCCTGCCATATCTCATGCGGCTGGAGAGCGTTTTTGTGATAGCTATGCACAAACGGGGGTTGCCCAACACGTCAGCAATCTAGCTCATGGCTGTGGTTTAACAGGCTTGCGATGGAGCGCTAATTTTATTGGACAAAAAGCATGGTGTCGGACGGTAAGGCGTGTCATTGCAGACGGTGAAACCAGAGCTAGACGCGCCGCTTTAACGGGTTGCGGTGTTCCTGCTAATATTCGTAAACCGTGGAATACCATTGGCTATCGTCAAAAAGATGACATTATTAGCGCAGCGGTAGAGCGAACAAGAGCGGATGATGTACGCAGTTTACGCATATTTTCCCGTGAAGGGGTCAATCTTAAACATGAGTGGGAGGGTAATTATGGCACAGTGTTATTCCATGCCATTGACAATCAAGCGGAAAAATCCGTACATTATTTAGTCCATATTGATGACCCTAATCGCACCTCTAATGCAGGCCCTAATCCTTTGGCTAATTTAGTTAGCGACCCTGTAATAAACTATCGCTTATTACGTTTTTTGCTACAGAATGGTTCAAATCCCAATAGTTTTGGAGAAATGAACAGTAACTCTTCAATTCCACTTCCCCTTGCTGTGGCAAAACGAGATTTCAAAGCGGTGAACATATTAATAAATGTCGGACACGCTAATCCTAACTTTTATGCTCAATCAGAAACCTCGCCCTTACTGACTGCACTAAGGAATCGTGATAAACGCATTATATTGAAACTTATTCAAGCAGGAGCAAATGTGAACCAAGGTCATAGCGGAACCTGTAGCCAACTGCATAATGCTAGAAATGACAAAATGCCATTGGATTACGCCTTGGAAATGGGAAATAGCACCGTTATTCGTGCAATAAGAGATCGAGGCGGAAAGACAGCGGCGCAGTGTGTGGCTTCTTAGGAATGAGCAAGAAAGAGGGTTAAATCTGTTATTTTACCCGATTAAATAGTAGGTTCGTGCCTCAGTGCCAACCTACAGAGATTTATTCACACTAAGCTAAATCACGCACTTAAGCCATCACCAAAAAAAGAATGCTCTCTATCTCAATAGGCACAGTCCTGAATCCGTATTAGCTTCACGGATTCAGCTGTCAGTTTATAATGCCTGTTTTCTTTTTTTGCCAAATTTTGCGAGTAAAAACGCAATAACACCACCAATTAACAAAATTGAAATAGACAATATAGGTCTTGCACTGAACCATGCCAGAGCAATGACCAATGACCCTAAAATAAGTGTAAGCACACCAGCAACGACACTGCTCACCCCATTTAAAAGTGGACCGATAATAGGAATATAATCTAAAAATGCAGTAAAGCTACGCAACACGGTCAAAAAGCTAAAGAACATCACCATTAGACCAAAAACTCGTAAAGTCCATGTAAGACTCGTATTGTTAGCCTGTTCACTATTAAATATTCTTGTGGATGAAACAATGCCGTTGCGCACAAACGAAAGAGATCGTTGATTGCTGCTTGTATAATCAAATAGGGATTTATTTTCTAATTTTGCCGCAATACTGTATTCACCTTCAGGGGCATATTGATAGCTTATTTTGACATCACCAATACTAGGCACATTAATATCTTTTCCTA
>CAZQTJ010000264.1:0-3639 GCA_964596035.1 uncultured Cocleimonas sp.
AAAAATATCGTATGAGCTTATCTCGCGACACTCGATAAGCTATCCCGCTTTAAGTTGATAGCCAAAGACGCTAGATTTTGCAAAAAAATAATAAAGACAGAGATGTTATGGATAGTATAAAAAATAAACTTTTATTGATTTTGTTGTTAGTAACTTTGTTACCAACACTTTTAATTGGTGGTTATACCTTTTTCTCTACCACTGCATCATTAAAAGAAAGCAGTATATCGGCTCATAAAAGTAGAATGTTATTAGTTAGGGAGCAGATTAATGGTTACTTAGGCAATGTGAGTAGTGATGTCTTTTACTTAAGAGATTTTCCAGCCTTGCATTTGTATTTATCTGCTTTGGAGTCAGACAGTAGTCATTCGGAACGCTTATTATTGACTAATTTACGATCTAGCTTTGCTAAGTTTTCTGCTCAGAAGAAAATTTATAATCAAGTACGTTTTATCGATGTTTCGGGGAAAGAAATTGTACGTGTTAATCACTCAGGCGATAAGACTAAAATTGTTTCAGAAACGAAGCTAAAATCTAAAAAAACAAGACCTTATGTCAACGAGGCTTTAAAACTCAAAAAAGATAAATTATTGATTACTAAGCTTGATCTAAATCGAGAGTTAGGAAAAATAGAAGAGCCATACAATCCGACTATCCGCTTTGCGACCTCTGTATTTGATAAGAAAAATAAATTAATGGGTATCGTTGTTTTAAATGTTAAGGCACAAAAAATTATGGATATGATTGCCTCTCAGGCGGCTGATGGTGAGACTCTCTCTTTTATAGATAATGATGGTTATTACTATTATCACCCTGATGGAAAAAAGGTTTGGAGTAGTATTCGAGAGCTTAACAAAGAAGCAAACCTATTCAAGGAAAGACCTGATTTAAAAGATAAAATATCGCGCGCAAGCGATGTTCAAAATGTAGAAGCTAGCGATGATATTGTTACTTTTGTTCCTGTGAAAATAGCAGATGAGAGTTTCTCACTGGGTACTGTTGTTGATCTCTCCCCTAAAAGTATTATTTTTAAAGCCGTTAATAACTTTCTGTATGTGTTTTTAGGTATTGCTTTATTAGCGCTTCTTTTAACCGTTGCTTTAGCTTTCTTTTTGTCAAATTCAATATCTAAACCATTACTTACATTAACTGAAAGTGTTGAGAAACTCAGTATGGGTGATTTAGACACGCCTATTTCTATTGAGAGTAAGGATGAGATAGGTTCATTAGCTAAAGCCGTGGAGTTACTGAGAAAGTCAATGCAGATTTTGATGAAAAGAGCTAGTTAGGGGCATTTAATTTCTTTAAAGTCCCTAAGCTGAAAATTAAAATAATACTAAGAAAGCTATGAGGAATAAAAAATGAACAAAAAAATAGGATTTATTATTGTAGGAGTTACATTATTGGCAATAATTATTTATTTTTTTTATGGGGCTGAGAAAACCCCTCAACTTGAGAAAACTTCAGCGATAGAAAAACAAGCGGTGAGTTCTCAGGTGTTTGATAAAGAAGAAAAAATCAACAAAAAAAATGAGGGTGCAGATAGTTTGCGTAATGCATTACAGGGTGTCGTTCAGGATTCTATTGATGCAGATGTGCAAGAAGCGGTGCAATCAGAAGTTGCGAAATCGCAAAAATAGGGTTACAAGTTATAGCTGGGTTTAAGTTTACTTCAGAGAGTTCAGAGCCACCTTTTCTGGATATTTTAGGGCATCCTTCATATCTTAATTTACACTTTATTAGCTGTTATTCGTAAGGTGTCCTCGTGCGCACCTTTTGTTGTATTGGGATGATTTAGCACACGTTCCTTTGGTCAACTAAAAATAGTCAGACTCCTCATGCATATAGAGGAGCATTTTAACAAATAATCAAAACCAGTAATTGTCATACATCAGGTGAAATTTATGAATGTAAACGTAAGAACACTTTTTAAATTCTTTATTTTAGCTATCACTAGTGGCTTGTTATTATTTCCCGCTTTCTCATATGCAGAAAATAAGGTGGGTATTACTAAGGACGTTAAAAGTCTAGATATTACCTATGGTGGTAAAACAGTAACGATTAAGAGAATACAAGATACAAAGAATAAATTAACCAATGGTTTTGCTAAAACATCGCGTGTTTGTCCTCCCTTTTGTGTACAGCCAATAGAAACCCATAAAGGTGTTAAAACAGTTGGGGAGGTGGAGTTATTGTCTTTTATTGATAACGAGGTTAAAAATGGCAAAGGTTTATTGATTGATGCACGACTGCCTGATTGGTTTGAAAAAGGAACGATCCCTGGCTCTATTAATATTCCTTTTAGTATTTTAGATGGTGGTTTAGAAAGTAAACATGCGAAAAGAATACTTAAATTGCTAGGGGCGACCGTTAAGGGTGACAAGTGGGAATTTAAAAATGCTCAGGAGCTACTGCTATTTTGTAATGGTTTATGGTGCGGTCAGTCTCCTCGTGCCATTGGAGATTTAATTAGTATGGGGTATCCACCTGAGAAATTATTTTGGTATCGTGGTGGTATGCAGTCTTGGCAGTTATTGGGTTTAACTGTGGTAACACCATAAGCTAGATCAAGGAGATCAAGATGAAAATTATTACACACGTATTTTTATTAAGCTCCCTATTGTTGTTAAGCAGTTCATTAGTCTTTGCTGCTGATAAGGATAAGTCGATACTGGATGCTTTAAGTGACGAAGCAAAAGAAACCAGTATGGATGAAGGGATCGCCCCCGAAGAGTCTGTCTCTGAACCTTCTATTGCTCCTAAGGCAGTCGTTAATTTTTCTGACTTAGAAGAGAAAATTGCGGATCAAATAAAAGGTCTTTTAGTTGATAAAAGCAAAGATACAAAAGAAAAGGTCGATAAAAGTAGCAATTTTCAAAACAAACTAGAAAATGTTGTTTCTGGCGCCTTATTAAAAGGGCATAAGCTAGATGATATTCGTCATGCCGTGTCTGCTACTATGTTAGATATTAAGCATAATGGTGAGGGAGATATTTCTAAAGGAACAATAGACTCCGCAACGCAAGCACTTAAAGGTATTGTAGGTGAGAAGAAAGCGATTGCGAATAGTGGCAAGCAGAATGCTTATGCTCAGTCTTTACAAGCAGAGCCGTCTGATGATGTGTCTGTCTCTTCAGAAAAGGCTGAAATTTCAAGCTCTGGAATGACTAATTTGGCAAATGTAGATACTGTTACGGTACTTGAAGGGGAGAATCTCTTTAAAATAGCGCAACGTGTCTACGGTAGCGGAGAAAACTATTTGGCATTGTATGAGGCAAATAAAGATATTGTCGAAGATCCTAATTTGATCCGCATTGGGCAGGTATTAAAAATACCTAGATAAGAAACTACTTTTAAAAAATAAAGTGACTCTCTTGCCTAATTAACGAGGAGCTTGTCCGAATAGTTCTAAGAACATCCCCTACTATCTATGTTTTCTTGTTATATGTTGGTTTAGACTTTACCCTTTAACTCGTCACTTGATAGGTTTGAAAGATCTATCGTGGTTAATTTTAGGTTGTTTTTTTAACCTGTTCTATTCGTTTTTACAGCCCACACCCCTGTTATTTGTGTTGTAAATTCATTCTTTTAACTGAGGAATGTATGCGAAGTAAATTTCCAATTTTAACTTGTTTTTTT
>CAZQTJ010000265.1:0-3634 GCA_964596035.1 uncultured Cocleimonas sp.
TATGAGACACCTTATCCCATTGATAACAGGCTGGACAGCGCCACATATAATTTTGCATTTTATAACCACAGTTTTGACATTGAAAAATAGCCTCTCCTTTTAAATAATTTGTTAAAGCCTTTTCAATAAGAGGAAGTTTTTCATGCTCCGAGCATATCGCATTACTATTTTTTAAAATACCAACAGAACGAATGATTGATGGAATGTCCAACTTCCTATTTCTCAAATCATCGATTAAAAAGTCTGTCGATGTATTATTGCGAGATATTATCATCAACAAATAAGACAACACACCATCATTATTTTTATATAAATCCAGCAAAACTCGCTCTAGTTCTTTATCTTTACCCACCACAGCAGAGACTTTCATAATTTTAGAATACAAATATGACAAAACTCTAGCATCTTGTTTAAGTGCTTTTAAATAAGTATTAAATGCTGCTTTATAACTTTTTTTCCTTTCTAATAAATCTGCTTGTAAAATCATGACTCGCACAGATGATTTAAAGCTTGTTTCCGCTTTTAATACATATTTTTCAACTCTATGTAGGTTTCCTAGGGACATTTCTTGCTCTGCCATTTCGCAATAATAATGGGCTATCAATTTTTGATGCGATTCAGGCAATCTTTTTTTTCTAAGGCAAAGCGTCGTTTGAATGGCTTTTTCCCACTCATGCGTTTGCTCATATATTTGCCTTAAAGGAAGACAAGCATCCACCCCATTGGGGTCTGCTTCAAGCAATTCTTGAAAAACACTTTCTGCACGGTCAAGCATACCAGCTGCAAAATAGTCCTCCCCCAAAGCAAAGAGAACAGACGTTTTTTGGGATTTAGTTAGACTCGATCGAGCCATTAGATTTTGATGCAGACGCAAGGCACGATCGACCTCACCTCTATTACGAAACATATTACCTAACAGCAAATAAGTCTCCGCCGTGTATTCATCTACATCTGGGTGATTGATAAAAACTTCGAGTGCTTTATCAGGTTCTTCACTTAAAAGATAGTTAACACCTTTCACATAATCATCAGCAAGCTTATGAGGCTCTACACATGGCTTTGATTTATTTTTCTTAGCTGATCGCCAGCCAGAATAAAAAGCTAAAGGCAATAGAAGAAATAAAATTTCTATCATTATTTATGACTTATAAAGTTTTCACACTGCCTACTATACACAGAAAAATATGCCTTAGGAATGAGGACTTAAGGAACTTTAAAAACATGGCGATTTTAGATAGCGCTCAATTATTGTAGTTGGCAGACTACACTTGAAAAACCAATTTAATTCTGTATCGGATAATCATTTTTAGATACATCAACACGATCACGTAATTCTTTACCAGGCTTAAAGTGTGGTACATGCTTAGGAGATAGATCTACCTTCACACCTGTTTTAGGATTTCGCCCACGTCGTGCAGCTCTATAGTGTAATGAAAAGCTACCAAAGCCACGAATCTCTATACGACGCCCATCTGCTAAAGTATTACTCATTTTCTCTAGTAATATTTTTACAGATAACTCTACATCTCGACTACTCAAGTGGCTTTGCTTTCTAGAAAGAATATCGATAATCTCTGATTTTGTCATGCCCATCTCCTACTACGTTGACAACTTAGTTTACTACTAGTGGTAAAAAAAGAACAGTCTGAAAGTAAAATAACAACATGAAATGCATACTAAAAAGCCGATTACTTCAAGAAAGTAATCGGCTTCTAGTACAGAAGTCTTAGAAAACACTAAAACTTAGGGTAAAAAGTCAAAAAGAATTATTTATCCATTTGCTCTTTAAAGATGTCACCCAATGAAACGCCACCAGTAGAACTGCTACTATATTCCTTCATTGCTTCTGCTTCATCTTCATAATCCTTCGCTTTGATAGAAAGATTAATCACACGAGTTTTACGATCCATACCCATAAACTTCGCTTCGACCTTGTCACCAACTTTCAGGATAGTGCTTGCATCTTCAACGCGATCACGAGAAATCTCTGATGCACGTAAAATACCTTCAATACCTTCAGCTAATTCAATCTTTGCCATCTTAGGCGTAACTTCAGTAATGACGCCATTAACGATGGAGCCTTTAGGGTGCTCTGAGAAGAATACTGAGAATGGATCTTGATTCAACTGCTTAATGCCTAAAGAAATACGTTCACGATCAGGATCGACCGCCAATACTATGGCTTCAACTTCGTCGCCTTTCTTAAAGTCACGGATTGCATCTTCACCAGAAACACTCCAAGAAATATCAGAAAGATGCACCAAACCATCAATACCGCCGTCCAAACCGATAAAGATACCAAAATCAGTAATTGATTTGATGTTCCCTTTAACCTTATCGTTTTTATTGAATGACTTAGCAAACTCATCCCATGGATTATCTTTACATTGCTTCATACCTAAAGAGATACGACGACGATCTGCATCAATATCCAAAATCATCACTTCAACTTCTTGACCTAAAGTAACCACTTTTGAAGGATTAACGTTCTTGTTAGTCCAATCCATTTCAGACACGTGAACTAAACCTTCCACGCCATCTTCAATTTCTACAAAACAACCGTAATCTGTCAAGTTGCTTACTTTGCCGAACAAGTGCGTCTTAACAGGATAACGACGAACTAGATCTTGCCATGGATCTTCACCCAACTGCTTAAGACCTAGCGATACGCGACTCTTTTCACGATCGAACTTCAATATTTTAACTTCTAGCTCATCACCGATAGTCAAAATTTCTGAAGGATGCTTAACACGTTTCCATGCAATATCCGTGATATGTAATAGACCGTCAATACCGCCTAAATCAATAAATGCACCGTAATCAGTAAGGTTCTTAACGATACCTTTAACTACTTTACCTTCTTCTAGCGACTCAAGAAGTGCTTCACGCTCTGCGCTGTACTCTTCTTCAACGACCGCACGACGTGAAACAACGACGTTGTTACGACGCTGATCTAATTTAATTAGTTTGAATTCTAATTCTTTGCCTTCCAAGAACGTCGTATCACGTACTGGACGCACATCAACCAATGAACCGGGTAAGAACGCACGAATATCACCCAACTCAACAGTGAATCCACCGCGAACTTTGCCTGTGATAATGCCTGTAATAATTTCGTCATTCTCGATAGCTTCTTCAAGAATTTCCCATGCACGTAGGCGACGGGCTTTTTCGCGAGAAAGACGTGTTTCACCGAAACCATCCTCGACACTTTCTAATGCAACTTCTACAACATCACCTGCTTTAACAGTGATCTCGCCTGCTTCATTTTTAAATTCGTCAGATGGAATAACACCTTCTGATTTTAAACCTGCACTAACAGTCACAAAATCTGGAGTAACTTCTACAACAGATGCATTAACAAGAGACCCTGGGGTCATCTCTATATACGTTAAGCTTTCTTCAAACAGCTCCGCAAAACTTTCACTCATATCGGTTTAAACCTAATTTATTTTCAACATCGGCGATCCTGTACGCGATGGTCAAGTTGACGTTACACATAAAAATGTAACTATATTGATAAAAATCCATTATAAAAATTCAGGACATAATAGCTTTATCTAGTTTCTATAATATCTTAGCTAAGGAACGAGCATGAAATAACTTCCCGATTCTAACTTGCTTTTTTATCCCA
>CAZQTJ010000266.1:0-3622 GCA_964596035.1 uncultured Cocleimonas sp.
CCCATATTTGAAAATTCAGGTGCTATATCATAATGAACGATACTGGTAGGTGAATGACGTATCTCTGCATCATCATTATTTTGTTTCCATGCTTTTGCATCAGGGGCTAACCACTGATTACGGGTTCTGCCCATTTTATCTTTTTTCCCCTCTTCCCACGTGCTTAAACGATTATCGTAGTTTTTCTTTACCCATTTTCGCAATTCACGATAGACATTATTCGCGCGGTTACTGTCTTTGCAACCGTCATCTAAACCACCTGAGTTGATAGAAAGACCTCCTACAAACAAAGTATTGTCACTTTGTTCTGATGCTTTGAAGATAAGCTCACAATCACCTACCCTTAAACGCTGATTATCTTCGATGATATCAACATGGTTTTTGGCAAAGTCGAGAAATGTCTTAGCATCGGAGGGTAGCATCAAAAGTTGAAGTTCTGCTTTCATAGTTATACCAATATGAGACCTTTTCATGCAAAGGTATTAATTTAATATTTTACAAAAATCACTGTGATTGAGTTTAATACTACCTGAATCCGTGAGTCTAATGCGGATAGCAGGGGATAAGATATTGGTTTAGCACGGGATTTAAAAAATCTTAGCTTCACCCTTAGGTTAAGCGGGTATTTTTTAAACCCGTGATGAATCAATAGCTTATTTACTGTGCCGTAGTGGACTCACGGATTCAGGTACTAATAAAGTACTGTAGGTTGGTGCTGAGGTACGAAGCCCAACAAGCTACGCATAATGGGCTTCGTATCCTCAGCGCCAACCTACGATTTAATCGTTACTGTGCAACTCATCATTCAAGCCACCCCAAAGCCCTGCATTAATAGCAATGGCTTCTATAGCACCTGTTTGACTATGACGACGATACAACAAGCCTGACTTTCCTGATAACTCGCGCGCAGAGACAATATCACCTTCTGGTGTTTTAACTTTAGAGCCAGCCGTTAGATACAAACCCGACTCAACAATACACTCATCACCCAAAGAAATACCCAAGCCAGCATTTGCGCCTAACAAACTTTTCTCGCCGATAGAAATCACTTGTTTTCCGCCACCAGAGAGTGTCCCCATAATAGACGCACCGCCACCAATATCCGAGCCATCGGCAACCACAACACCTGCACTAATACGCCCTTCGACCATAGAGTTACCTAAAGTACCTGCATTAAAGTTGATGAAACCTTCGTGCATAACGGTTGTGCCAGAAGCCACATGAGCGCCTAAACGAATACGATCAGCATTACCAATTCTTACACCTTCAGGAATAACATAATCAGTCATACGCGGAAATTTATCGATAGAAGTAACATTTAATTGCGTATTTTCCTCAGCGATTAATCCTATTAGCGTCTCTACCGTAGAAGGAAGCACAGGCCCCGCAGAAGTCCATGCGACATTCGGTAATAACCCAAACATACCTTCCAGATTAATCCCATGCGGTTTTACTTCACACTCTGATAAGAGATGCAATCTCAGATAAACATCTTCTGTTGTTTTAGGGGCTTCATCAATATCAATTTCAACCTCGATAAAATCACTCTTAATTAAACCAACTTTTTGCGCCAAGCAACTTCTAGCCACTTCTTTATTAGAACGCGGAAACCACGTATCAATCGTTGTGCCACTTGCTACGTCGATATATCGGTGACCGATGCGTTTAACTGTCATGTTTATTCCTTAAAATTTATATTATTAGCACGCCCATGCTTCCTTCGCACAGGTAAAAATGAAATTTTTCTAGGCTTTTCTTTCCCAAGTATCTCTTAAACTAATGGTACGATTAAATACCATCTTATCCTCTGTGGAATATTTGGAGTCTAATATAAAGTAACCTTCACGTTCAAATTGGTAGTTATTTTGCGTGGTGGCATTTGCTAAGCTTATCTCGGCTTTACAGCCTGTGAGTATTTCTAAACTTGCAGGGTTGATGGACTCAAGGAAGTCTTTACCGCCTGCGTCTGGTGCTTCTTCGGTAAATAAACGATCATAAAGTCGTACTTCACACTCTATATTATCGTTTGCGGATACCCAATGGATAACGCCTTTGGCTTTGATGCCGTCTTCGGGGTTTTTACCGACGGTATTTTCTATAATACGCGCATGAACTTCTATGATATTACCTTCTGCATCTTTTATGGCTTGGTCTGCTTCAATAATATAGGCGTTACGCAAACGCACGCGCTTGCCGATGACTAAACGCTTGTATTTTTTATTGGCTTCTTCTCTGAAGTCATCTTGATCAATTAGAATTTCACGTCCAAACGGTAATGTTCTTGTCCCTAAGTCATCACGATTGGGATGCTTAGGGGCTGTCATTTCTTCTGCTTTATCTTCAGGATAATTCGTTAGCACGACTTTTAGCGGGTGCAGTACACACATTGCGCGCCTTGCATTTTCATTCAGATCATCACGAATGGCGAATTCCAACATGCCGACATCAACCACGCCATCAACACGGGTTACACCTGCCATATCGCAGAATTTACGAATGGATTGCGGGGTAAAACCACGACGACGCATTCCTGATACGGTTGGCATACGCGGGTCGTCCCAGCCATCGACGTGATTTTCATCGACTAATTGTTTTAGTTTGCGCTTGCTGGTGATGGTGTAGTTGACGTTTAAACGTGAGAATTCGTATTGATGTGGTGTACTCGGCACGTCAATATTGGCAATAAACCAGTCATAAAGTGGACGATGTTCTTCAAATTCCAAGGTACAGATAGAATGAGAGATTCCCTCTATCGCGTCGCTCTGCCCGTGGGCGTAATCATAAGAGGGATAAATACACCATTTATCACCTGTTTGGTGGTGGTCAACTTTTTTAATGCGGTAGATCACAGGGTCACGCATTTGCATATTAGGGTGTGCCATATCGACACTAACACGCAATGAACATGCGCCTTCATCAAACTCCCCTGCTCGCATTTTTTCAAAGAGAGCGAGGTTTTCGTCAACAGAACGGCTTTTATAAGGACTATCTTTACCTGCGGTGGTGAGGTTGCCACGGTACTCGCGCATTTGCTCTTGATTTAAATCGCAAACGTATGCTTTACCCTCTTTGATGAGTTCAACTGCCCACGCATAAAGTTGATCGAAATAATCAGAGGTATAATGAACATCGCCATGCCATTTAAAACCTAACCATTCGACATCTTCTTTTATTGAGTCAACATATTCTAGCTCTTCTTTAGCGGGGTTGGTATCGTCAAAGCGTAAATTACACTTGCCACCAAACTGCTCTGCTACACCAAAATTAAGGCAGATAGATTTTGCATGACCTATGTGGAGATAACCGTTTGGCTCTGGGGGAAATCGTGTGATTAATTTATCAACCTTGCCACTTTTTAAATCTTCAGTGATTATTTTTTCGATAAAATTAAGTGGTTTATCGGTCGCTTTATTATTTTCGCTCATATTTTATTACGTGTTCTGTTTCAAAAAAAGTCTTGGGTCGATAGTATACGCGCAAATGTAACGATTTTTATGTGATTTTCCTTAAATTGTGGTGCAATTACTATGAACATAGTGCGGTAGGTTGGATAAAATGCGCTATACATCTAAAAAATAATACTCCCATGATCTATTTGCGCATTGCCATCCGACGTGAGCAT
>CAZQTJ010000267.1:0-3612 GCA_964596035.1 uncultured Cocleimonas sp.
AAAATATCTTGAGTTTTTCGCTTAACTTTTACTTCAAGCCCGATAGAGCCTAGCTCATCAAGGTCTGTGGTTTTACAGAGTGCTTTAGTCATAAATTTCTCAGTTTAACTGACTCACCAGTCTTGGATAATAAAAAACGAGCCCAATACCCCGCAATAATAAAAACAACATCAAACACGCCCATAAAGTATGATTTCCACCATCGGGAAGCAAAATCAGTACTAGCAAGACGTAAACGAATAAAGCAAAGCCCACCGTATTACGCATGACCTTTGTTGCGGTTGCGCCGATGTAAACGCCATCCATTTGATAGCTCCACACAGCGATAATTGGGGCAATGACAATCCAGCCATAATATTGTTTTGCGGCTTCTGCTACAGCGCCAATAGAGGTCATAAAATTAATAATTGCTTCACCAAATAAAGCATAAAAAAGACTAAAACACAGCGCAGTGATAAATGCCCACAGCGTCGTTATTTTTACCGCTTTATTAAATATTGCTTTATTTTTTGCGCCATACGCACTACCTGACAAAGCTTCTGCGGCATGAGCAAAGCCATCTAAGCCATATGCAATGGTTTGTAATAAATTAATAAGAAGACCATTGGCAGCAACTATCACTACACCCATTTGGGTGCTTTGTGCGGTAAAAAAGAAGAAAGCACTGGTCAAAAATAAAGTACGCAAGAAAAGGTCGCCGTTAACCGATAATAACTTTTTAAGCGCAAACGTATTAAATAGGTTTGACCATGAGTCGGGTAGAGAAATAAGTTGGCGCAACACCCATAAACCAACAAATGTAGCTAAATATTCACTGGCTACCGATGCCCATGCAACGCCCGCAGACTTCTCCCCCATGTAAACGACTAAGACAAGATCAAGAATAACATTTGAAAGATTTAAAATGAGCTGTAACAGCAAGGCAGTACGCATTTTTTGCAGACCAATAAGACAGCCTAGCAAAGTGTAATTAATAAAGGTTGCAGGCGCACTCCAAACCCTTATCGAAAAATATTCTTCCACAAACGGCATCAAGTTTGCGCCATTACTGTCGCCGACTGATCCCATCAAAGAAAAAGCGATCGAGCTAATGGGAATTTGTAGGCTAATAATGACCAGACCTAAAAAAACAGAAAGACTTAATGCTCGCAATAAAGCATCAGTCACACCTTTGTTATCCCCTGCCCCATGAGCTTGTGCGACAAAGCCTGTTGTCCCCATGCGCAGAAAACCAAACGCCCAAAAGACACTGCTAAAAATAACTGCGCCGATAGAGACCGCCGCCATATAAATAGGGCTATCGAGCTGACCTAAAACGACGGTATCGACCAAACCAACAAGAGGAATTGATAATGTGGAAAGAACAATTGGCCATGATAAATTTAATACGCGCCAATGCCACTCATGGTTTGTTTTAGGGTGATTTTGTATCATTTTTCAGAATAAAAGCAGATACATATTAATCTTTATCAGGCCAAGCGGAAAAAGGAAAAGGCTTCTTTTCTGTATTAAAACTCAAAAATAACATAACAGCATAAATATAACGCGCTATCTGTTTACCCAATACCGTTAAATTGTCATTAACCGCGCCTGTAAAAAGCTTAAAAAAGACTTGCACGACGACGACACCGATCAATACAAACTCAGCCATACTGTAAGCAAAGGAAAAAAGTAGCATATAAAGAATCCGCTTCCATGTATTGCTATCTTTTAATGATTCGTTATTATTTTTTGATGACATTTTTAACTTCCTGCATGATATTAGATAATAAGACTTAGATTCAGCCCCACTACCTTACTTAAGGAGTGATGGTGGACTACTAAAAATACTTCTGCAATTCTAACTGAATAAACCTATCTTTCCTTATAGCATACAGTGGATCATTTTTATCAACCTCAAAACCGCCTTGCGCTTCGATATTCAGCTTTAAGCCTTTACCAATACGACGACTGCCTTCTACTCTTATGGTTTTAGTTTGATTGTCCAAGTCAACAAACGTCCCTGCGAGTAGCTCTGTTCCTTCGGTATCATTTAAACTAAAACGCGCCCCTAGAAATAAATCATTCTGAAACGGAGCATTAAGTGATTCACCACGAGAATCATGATGATATTCCGCCAGCAAGCCTAAATCAGCACCGCTTTCGGTAATACCAGGAATGCTATATTCAAAACCACCTACCGCAGCCGTATAATTTTCTTTTTTAGAATCTCTATTAATCGCTTCAAGCTTTAACAACCACTCTTCACCTGTGTATTGCACGTCTAAACCAACTTGTTTTATCAGTGGATAATGCTGTTTTAACACCCCCTTAGCTATATCAGGCGTAAATTCTGGAGCGCGTGAAGTACCATCAAAATAACTCAAACCCACATCAAACTCACCAAAGGTATGGTTTAAACGCAGCGCATAATCAACATGCTTCTGTTTTTTTGATGACTCATAACTCACGTTTTTAGTATCAACAGGCAATGCGCCACGCAAACGTCCTGCACTGCCAGCAAAAGTACGCTCACGAAAATACGGCAACACATAAAAACTCACATCGCCATTGTCATATAAACGACTGACTTTAAACAACGGTTGTCCTAATTTATCCTCGCCATCTACGCCTTCAACACCATCGGTTTGATTGATAATATCAACTAAATGCTGAGACTCGGTAACACCCCAAAATACTTTGCTGATACCTGCCTGAAACTCCCAATCACCCTTTGCCATTGTAAGATCAAGTTGGCGAATATCGCCATGCGTGCGCTTATCATCCTTTCCATCCCAACGATAAAAAGGGCTAAAGGTAAACACATTATGGTCATTATCCCACTTATGCTTATACTCAGGCTGTAGACTTAACGACAAGCCCCCTGCTTTTTGCCCTGTATAAGCCCCATCATCTAAAAAATAACGGCCTTCTAGGCTAATATTTCCTGAAAACTCACCCGCTTGGGCAACAGCAGATAAGAATAAACCAACTAACAACACACTCTGTTTTAAACTATTTTTTTGTTTTATAACCATCGTCTTACTCGCATTTTATAATCTAAATACTCTTGTCCAAACTTCTCTTCTAACATCTCCTCTTCAGGGATAATCTGCTGTGTCGTAATTAATAGCACAAATAAAGGCAGCAACAGAAAAGGCGTAACACTCCCTAACCAAATAGCATAGCCTAATAACACAAATAATAAACCAACATACATAGGGTTACGGCTAATTTTATACAAACCAGTCGTTACAATATGCTTCGAATTCTCAGGTTTCATAGGGTTAGGCGTTGTTTTTGAACGAAAGAATAAAAATAAAGACCATAGATCAAAACTTAAAGCCATTGCAATTAAAGCTAAACCAACTTGATTCCAAGGCGATGAAATCCAATGGGCAATAGGTAAATATTGATTGAACAACCACATTAAAACACCAATGCTAACGCCATACACAGGGGGTGGGATTTTTAGTTTAAACATACATTATTACTCACTTTTAAGAACTAAGTAGGTGGACATAATAAACGTGCAAAATGTTAGATTTATTGCACTCACCTACTTGCATACCGATCAGTATGTAAAACAATACAGACATACCAATTGGTACGCAATGATAAATTTCAATAGAT
>CAZQTJ010000268.1:0-3604 GCA_964596035.1 uncultured Cocleimonas sp.
TCAAGGTCGATAATATTATTAGCCACAACCGACTGGCTAGAATCTCTATCGCAGGTCTTAGTGTATAGCTGGTTTTCTGTAATATAGTCCGCAACTTCTATTGGCATTAAGTAACGCGCACTAAGCCCTTCTAGGCGTTGGCGACGAATATCAGTTGCAGAAATGGCTAATTGTGTAACCTCCATAAACAATAGCTTTCCTGCGGAGCTATTTTCCAGCTCTTCGACAGACTCAACCATGCGTCCAGATGCCCACGCCTCTAGTTTTGGAATTTTATAACCAGGACGACAAGAAATAACAATATGCGCCATTTCTAAAATAGCTCGCCAATTTTTCCAACGGTTAAAGCCTTGAAAAGCATCTGCACCTAGCATTAGGACTAAAGGCTCATCGAACTCGTCCCTAAGTGACCTTAATGTATCAACAGAATAAGAAGCTCCCTCACGACGTAATTCGCGATCATCTAAATAAAACTCAGGGGTGTTTTTAACAGATAAATCGACCATTTTCAGGCGATCTTCTGGTGATGCCATCGGTTGCTCTCTATGTGGCGGCACTTTGCAGGGTATAAAACGTACTTGTGTTAAAGATAAACGCTCGCTAACTTCAAGTGCAGGGCGTAGATGACCAAAGTGGATAGGGTCAAAAGTCCCCCCCATGATTCCAATCATGTTATTACTCGCTGTATATTTTAGGCTGTTGTTTTACTAATCTTCATTATTGATTGACACTCAAAGAAGATATTCAAACTATTTCGAGATCGATGTTATCTCTATTGTTATTGCCTTATGTGACCATCGCCAAAAACCACGTATTTCAATGAAGTTAAGCCTTCTAATCCCACTGGTCCACGTGCATGTAATTTATCAGTGCTAATACCAATTTCTGCCCCTAGCCCATACTCAAAACCATCCGCAAAGCGTGTTGATGCATTTACCATAACTGAACTCGAATCCACTTCTCGCAAAAAACGCCGTGCTTTTGTGTAATTTTGCGTGATAATACTATCGGTATGTTGCGAGCTGTAAACGTTTATATGCTGGATGGCATCATCTAAACCGTCTACTATTTTGATCGACAATATTGCTGCAAGATACTCTGTTTTCCAGTCTTCTTCTGTAGCAGGAATGCAGTCACTAATAATAGCTTGCGTCTTATCACAAGCTCGTAACTCCACACCTTTTGCGGTGTATTTTTTTGCTAAAATAGGCAGTACATCAGCCGCTATTTTCTCAGAGACAAGTAATGTCTCCATTGTATTACAGGTTCCATAGCGTTGTGTTTTTGAGTTGTACGCTACAATTACCGCTTTTTCTATATCGGCTTCATCATCAATATACACATGACAAATACCATCTAAATGTTTGATAACTGGGATAAGTGATTCTTTTGTCACTCTTTCAATTAAACCTTTTCCTCCGCGTGGAATGATCACATCCACCGAGTCTTTTAAGCGTAATAACTCACCTACTGCCGCACGATCAGTTGTATCAATCACTTGAACACTGTCATTTGGCAAACCAACTTCAGACAAGCCTTGCTGAATACAAGATGCTATCGCACGATTTGAATGTATTGCTTCGGACCCACCCCTTAGTATAGTCGCATTACCAGATTTTAAGCACAAAGCAGCCGCATCAACGGTCACATTTGGTCGAGATTCGTAGATAATACCGATGACACCGAGTGGAACACGCATTTTTCCAATTTGAACTCCAGACGGGCGGTAGTTCATATCACTGATAGAACCAATAGGATCAGGTAAGCCTGCTATCTGCTGTAAACCTTCCGCCATACCATCAATACGTTCATCATTTAATGCTAAACGATCCAATAATGCCGCATCTAAACCTTTTTCTTTTCCTGCTGATAAGTCTTTTTTATTCTCCGTTTTAAGCCACTCTTTTTTCTCCAGCATGATTCTAGCTATCGCCAGCAATGCCTTGTTTTTAATGGCTGTTTCGGCAGCAGAAAGTATTTTCGAGGCGGTGCGAGCTTTGCTACCAACGTCTTGCATGTATTGAGTTATGTTTGTAATACTATTGTTACTAGTCATGGTGTTATTTCACAGATAAAGTTTTACTCGTAAGTGAGTATAGTCACTGCACATATTTTTTTACAAAAAATTATGATGATTCGTGAGTTTTTAAGAGAAGCGCAGTCTATAGGGATGTAAAAAGATCGCAAGCAAGTTTATTTCCTTGGAGTGCATTAATCAGTGATTTTTCAAAAAGACATAACATTAGCACCCGATAATAATAGAGCTAATTCTAGTAAACCAGCCCAAATTCTACCCATACCTTTGTTTCCTTCTTCGCTTTGCCCCTTTGATAAGCGATCAATTTCAGCATTGCGTGATAATATATCTTGCCAATTTGTCGATTGTCGTAAGCGTTGCAATGCAACTTGAAAACTCTGCTGTCGTGGGCGAGGGATTTTACTCATCACACGTGTTTGATTGACACCTTGATCAAGCTGAAAACACGCGTCATAAAGCTGTCGAGAAATATCGGATAAGGTCCATAGCACTAACTGCACTGCAACACCTTCTTGTTGCAAGCTATATAAAATATGTTGTACTCGATGAGCATTTCCCATCATCACGGCATTCGACAAATCAAAAATATTAAATCGTGAGCTGTCACTTACTGATTCTTGTACCTGCTCTAAACTAAGGCTTCCTTCTCCATATAAAAGCCTCAGCTTATTGATTTCTTGGGCTGCCGCTAACAAATTTCCTTCAACACGCTCAGTCAAAAAACGTACCGCATCTTGATTTGGTTGAAAGTTATTTTGGCGTAAGCGTTTTGCTATCCAACCCAGTGTTTGTGCGGGTGATAGTTTCCACACTTGTATCATCACACCTGCATTATCTAATGCCTTCACCCAAGCTGTATTTTTAGTGCGAGCGTCAAGCTTATCTGTCTGTATTAACAATATTTTATCAGTAGGAAGTTTGGCAACATACTCACGCAAGGCATTACTCCCTGCTTTGCCTGGCTTTGAATTGCTCAAGCGTAAATCTAATATCTTTTTTTCGCTAAAAAGAGATAAAGCGCAAGATGACATGGTTAAACTGTCCCAATTAAAACCAGTTTCGACTTGTAGTATTTCACGCTCAGTGTAGCCGAATTTATTGGCCGCCATGCGTATCGCATCAGCCGCTTCCATCATCTGTAGTGGCTCCTCCCCAGAGAGAAAAAATACAGGCTTTAGGTTTTCTTCGCGTGATAAAAAACTGCCAAGTTGTTCGGCTGATAGCTTCATTTAAAATGCCCCAGCCATTCAGAAAGATAATAAATAAACTGCCCTTCTGATGATTTTGATGGACCAATAACAATAGCGGCATAGCGCTTATTATTGACATCCTCTCCCGCTATGGCTTCTTCGCGTGTTTCTTTTATATCCACACACGTTGCTGCAAAACGCTTGCGACTACGTCTAGGCACAGAAACAACCGCATAATGAGGTTGTGATACATTTGTACTTGGGTCAGGAGGAACCATTCCGTGCATGGTGCTTGTACCTTATCTTGTGGTTACGTCAGTATATATCCGTCTACTTAGGAACGAGCATGAAATAACTTCCCGATTCTAACTTGCTT
>CAZQTJ010000269.1:0-3583 GCA_964596035.1 uncultured Cocleimonas sp.
TCCAAGATTAAAGGAGTCTATTTATTATGCATTGTCCCTTTTGTGGTGATAACTTAACGCGTGTTATAGACTCCCGACTTGCTGCCGATGGCGATAAGGTGCGTAGACGACGCAACTGTGCTTCTTGCGGTGAGCGTTTTACAACGTATGAAACGGCAGAGCTAAATATGCCGACTGTATTAAAGTCTAGTAATGTAACAGAGCCTTTTAGTGATCATAAGCTACGTGGCGGAATGTTACGCGCTTTGGAAAAACGTCCTGTCTCTGTTGAAAATATTGAAATAGCCATTATTGGTATCAAGAAAAAAATATTGAGTAGTGGTAAACGTGAAGTTCATTCTAAATGGATTGGTGAGCGTGTTATGAAGGCATTACGTCAACTAGATGATGTTGCCTATATTCGTTTCGCATCGGTTTATCATAGCTTTAACGACATTGGTGAATTTATTGAAGCGATTAAGGTAATGGAACAATCGTCCCTAAGTTAATATTTCCCTCTCACGCAGAATCAAATAGTAGATTCTTATCCCTCCTTACGCTATGAAAATATCCCCACATCATTACCTCTATATGGCGCGTGCTATCAAGCTTGCGCATAAGGGGCGTTACACCACTCATCCTAATCCTAGTGTCGCTTGCGTTATTGTTAAAAATAATAAAGTCATCGGCGAGGGATACCATCAACGCACAGGTCAAGCTCATGCAGAAGTGTTAGCTTTGCGTAACGCAGGTAAAAATACGCAAGGTGCGACGGCTTATGTCACCTTAGAGCCATGCTCACACACGGGCAGAACCCCTCCATGTGCCAATGCTTTGCTTGACGCAGGTATCACTGAGGTTGTTGTCGCGATGCAAGACCCCAACCCTTTAGTATCAGGTAATGGCATTCAAAGGCTACGCAATGCAGGGGTGAATGTTTTAGTTGGAGTATTAGAAACACAAGCGCAAGACTTAAATAAAGGCTTTATTAAACGTATGCAACAGGGTCTACCTTGGGTACGTGTAAAAATGGCGATGAGCTTAGATGGCAGAACGGCAATGGCATCAGGTGAAAGTCAATGGATAACGGCACCCGATGCGAGGCAGGATGTCCAAAAATATCGTGCCACAGCCGCAGCTATTTTAACAGGACAAGGTACGCTACTGGCGGATGATCCATCGTTAAATGTACGCTTAAATGCCGATGAGCTGGGGATTGACGGGACGGTAAGACAGCCTGTTCGCGTGGTGTTAGATGAAGACTTGCGGATGTCTCCTCAGGCAAAAATGCTCTCACTAGCGGGCGAAACATGGGTGTATACCGCCTCTAATAATATTGATAAAAAACAATCGCTAGTGTCATCAGGTGCAAAAATGATTAAAAGCCCTTTAAGCTCTGAAAACCATCTGCAACTTCGCTATATACTAAAAGACTTAGCAAAACGAGAAATGAATGAAGTGCATGTAGAAGCAGGGCAAACACTAACAGGAGCTTTACTGCAAGAAGGATTAGTTGATGAGCTGATTATCTATATGGCGCCCACATTAATGGGGTCTGATGCGCGCGGTTTGTTTAATTTACCCGCATTAAAAACCATGCAAGACAGAATACACTTAGAGATAAAAGATATACGTGCAATAGGGCGAGATTGGCGTATTATTGCAAATCCTTCAAAGAGTGCCTAACCCTCTCCCTTCTTAATCTGCGATATAAAACTATGTTTACAGGCATTATTCAATCAATAGGAACCATACTCGACCTGAAAGAAAAAGGTGGCGATGTTGAGCTAAGCGTTCAAACGGGCAAGCTAGATATGTCAGATGTAGAACTAGGTGACAGTATCGCGGTGAATGGTGTGTGTTTAACCGCCGTTAGTTTTAGTAAAGACTACTTTACTGCGGATGTTTCGCGGGAAACCTTGTCACTAACCTCATTAGGTGGGCTAACAAAAGGATCACCTGTAAACCTTGAAAAAGCATTGACTTTGCAAACACGCTTAGGTGGACATATGGTGAGTGGTCATGTTGATGGTTTAGCAACGGTAGCATCACGTCATGGCGATGCTCGCTCAGAGCGTTTTACCATGACAGCGCCCGATGAGTTGGCAAGATATATTGCTGCTAAAGGTTCGGTCACGATTGATGGGGTGAGCCTGACGGTTAATAAGGTCGATGGCGCAAATTTTGAATTAAACATTGTGCCACATACGCTTGTTGAAACCATCATCGGAAAATATCAAGCAGGAACAAAAGTTAATTTAGAAGTCGATGTGGTGGCACGTTATTTAGAGCGTTTATTGCAAGGTGATAATGCCGCAAAGCGTGTTGCAAAGGATACAGGGTCAATTAGCCAAGCTTTTTTGGCTGAAAATGGTTTTTATAAAGCATAACAAATACATACGTTATTAGGGAAAAAGAACATGGAATTCAATTCAGTAGAAGAAATTATTGAAGATCTTTCACAAGGAAAAATGGTCATTATTGTTGATGATGAAGACCGTGAAAATGAAGGTGATTTCTTAATGGCTGCTTCAAAAGTCAGGCCAGATGATATTAATTTTATGGTAACGCATGGGCGTGGTTTAGTGTGCTTAACCTTGCGTGCAGAGCGATGTCAGCAATTAAACTTACCACTAATGATTTCAGATACCGATGCGGCACATGGAACCAACTTTACCGTGTCGATTGAAGCATCTGAAGGTGTGACGACGGGTATTTCTGCTTATGACCGTGCTTTAACCGTGCGCGCGGCCGTTGCGCCCGATGCAACCCCAAGTGATATTGAACAGCCAGGTCATATATTTCCTCTAAAAGCACAGGCTGGTGGCGTTTTAACCAGAGCAGGTCACACCGAAGCAGGTTGTGATTTAGCCGATCTAGCAGGCTTAGAACCTGCGGCGTTAATTGTAGAGATTTTAAATGAAGACGGCACCATGGCGCGTCGTGATGATTTGGAAATAATTGCGAAAAAGCATGACTTAAAGATAGGCACAATAGAAGACCTCATTCGTTACCGTATCCAAAATGAAAAGACCATTAAGCGTGTGTATGAAAACACCCTAAAGACAGAGTTTGGTGAATTTAATGTGATCGCTTTTAAAGACCAATCTTCAAAAAATACGCATTTAGCATTAACAAAAGGTGATATCAGTGCCGATAAACCCATCATAGTGCGCGTACATATAGAAGATACGTTATGTGATGTTTTACCGTTAGCAGAGCAAGGCTGTGGTTGGCCTTTGCGGGATGCAATGAAACATATTTCAGATGAAGGTGAGGGCGTAATTGTTATTTTGCGAGAAAGCAGTCATCAGCTCGATATACTAGAGCGTTTAGAGCAACTTCATCAAGAGCCAAGTGAAGAAGAAAGTGATACACCGCAAGATTTACGCACTTTTGGTATTGGCGCTCAAATTCTAACTGATTTAGGTGTGCATAAAATGCGCGTAATGAGTGCGCCAAAAAAATTCCACGGCTTAGCAGGTTTTGGCTTAGAAGTTGTTGAGTATTTACAAGATTGATCTTGTAGGTTTTTAGATATTTACATAAAAGACTGTATAAAATAGATAGGAAGAGTTAGGGAATGAGTAATATAAAAGAATAT
>CAZQTJ010000270.1:0-3580 GCA_964596035.1 uncultured Cocleimonas sp.
GCAGGCTTCATTTATATCATGTATGTAAAAATAATTGTTGGATTGCAGCATCCTTTGAATTATTGAAAAAATATTTTTCAAGCTGGATTTTCAAAGAATATATAAGACGTTGAGCGCGGTAGGTTGGATAAAATGCGCTATTACACCTAAAAACAAGACTACCGCGATCTATTTGCGCATTGCCATCCGACATGACCATTATCGCTTCACCACGAATGACTTTCTTCTCTCAACGGATAAAATCGGTCTTTAAATTATCTTTTTAATCGTTGCGACAGGTTTCGTTTATGTCGTGTCGGATGGCGCTATCGCTTATCCAACCTACCGCGATTTTTTATCGTTGGGGCAGGCTTCATTTATATCATGTATGTAAAAATAATTGTTGGATTGCAGCATCCTTGAATTATTGAAAATAATATTTTTTAAGCTGGGTTTTCGAAGAATATATAAGACGTTGAGTAGTCGCTAAATTCAAAATAAACCTTTTTTTCGCCTTTATCTATTTTACCATTTAAGTTTGCGTCTAAAATTCCATAGCCGTAGCGATAAGGACGGTCTGAGTCGCTGTTTGTTCCTACTGCGGTTGATAGCTTATCTATCTGCATAAATCGTCTGACTAATTTATTTCCTGCGTATATTTCAAGAATGCCATCTGTTCCTGTCCAGTTATTGATTGCTCGTCCAAATTTATTTTGTGTTTCCTGTGTACAGGCAGTCGATAGACCTGCGATAGTAGCAATTAATAGTAAATTTCGAATGTTCATAATCTTCCCTTTGGTGTTCAAATAATATGAATAACAATTTAAAAAACAGCGAAAATAATAGCACACTTTTTTATATACATGACCCTATGTGTAGTTGGTGTTGGGCTTTTAATCGAACATGGCGGGAGATTCAGCGACAGCTTCCTAATAATGTTAAAGTTAGCTATTTACTCGGTGGTTTAGCTCCTGATACCGATAAGGCTATGCCAGTGGCAATGCAACAACAGATTAGCAGTTACTGGAAAACGATTCAGCAACGTGTTGCTGGGACTGAGTTTAATTTTGATTTTTGGAAAATTAATCAAGCCCGACGCTCAAGCTATCCTGCTTGTCGTGCTGTTATTGCCGCTAAATCTCAAAATAAAGAAATGGAGATGATTTTAGCGATTCAAGAAGGCTATTACCTTGATGCTAAAAACCCTTCTGATGATGCTGTTTTGATAGGCTTTGCACAGGACTTAGGCTTGAATATTGCAATGTTTTCTGAGCAGTTAAATCACCACAAGACACAAACACAGTTATTGGATGAGATTAAACAAGGACAACAGCTTGGCGCACAGGGATTTCCTAGTCTGATTTTACAACGTGCGGGGACTAGGCACTTTATTCCTATTGATTATAACCACGCGGATGTTACGTTAAATAACATCCTGCTTATATTAGAAAGCTGAGTAAGATCACGCCAAGGTAGCAAGGTCATTAACGGCTTCTGACCATTGTTTTGTATCCAATAGTGCGGAGCGGTTCATAAAGGCTTGCCCTTTCATTCTATTTAAACGCATAGCTGATTGTTCGCTTTGTTTGATATTTGCCTTATCTATCACCTCTATCGCACCCGCACGGTTATTACACACTAACACCATGTCGCAGCCTGCTTCTGTTGCGGCTTCGGCACGTTCTACAAAGCCTCCTGCGACAGATGCGCCTTCCATGCCCAAATCATCACTAAAAATAACACCGTCAAAGGATAATTTTTTGCGCAAAATATCTTGTAACCAAATGGATGAAAATCCTGCGGGCTGACTATCAACCTCGGGGTAAATGATGTGGGCTGTCATAATAGCATCCAACCCCTTCTCTATTAGCTTTGCAAATGGGATCATGTCTTCATTCCATATATCATCAAATGATCGCTTATCCGTTGGTATATCAATATGCGAGTCGGCAACGACTGCGCCGTGTCCTGGGAAATGTTTTCCTGTTGATGCCATGCCTGCTTCGCGCATTCCTGCTATATATGACTGAGCTAGTGTTGCAACAAGCTCAGGCTGACGATGAAAAGAGCGGTCGCCGATCACTTCGCTTACGCCGTAATTTAGGTCTAAAACAGGCGCGAAACTAAAGTCGATATCCATTACTCTCAATTCAGATGCCATTAACCAGCCATGATGATGGGCGCGTTGTAAAAATGTCTGCTCATCATCGGACGATTCATAAAGCTTGGCAAGAGCAGGTAAGCTTGTAAACTCTTCTCGAAAACGCTGTACCCGCCCTCCTTCATGGTCTACTGCTATTAATAACGCTCGCTTTGTTGCTTGTCGAATTTGTTGCACAAGGTATTCTAATTGCTCTACCGATTCATAATTACGTGCAAACAAGATCACGCCACCTGTCATAGGATGATCTAGTAATTCTTTTTCTTCTGCACTTAATACAGTGCCTTGTATATCTAACATTAATGATGCAATACTCATTGACCACTCCTTAAAAATTTATCATTATTTTTTGCTTATTGCTTATTGCTTATTGCTAACTGCTCAGATTGCTGAATAGTTATGATGATTATAACTGATTAATGATGACATAATTCCAGCCATATTTATTCCCCATAATCTTTCGTATACGCTCCTTATTATCGTTCCGCGCCAAAAAAGCTACTTTCATCCATAGATAAGATTCTCTCTCTCAGGGTCTATGACAATATCATTTGATCGTTGGAAATGAGGATTCAATAATTCTTCATTCCTTAGACACATCGATTCATGGAGAGAAATAATGAATATTGGTGAAACTTACCAGCCAAGTGATGGCGCACAACGTCAAAGATACAGTCAAGTAGATCTATTTTCTAGTGAGGGTCGTATAGGACCTTTGCGTTATTTTTTCTACTCTTTGGTTCTTCCCTTTCTTGTCTTTTGGGTTTTTGCTGCATTAGCAGGGATCGTGGGGCAATTTGGGCAGTTCGGTAAAATATTTGGCTATATTATTCTTGCTGCGGCCATTGGGTCTGCTTTTGTACTACTCTTCCAGTTAACCGTACAACGTTGCCATGATTTCAATGTCACTGGCTGGCTGGCCACACTTATCTTAATTCCATTTGGCAACTTTATTTTCTGGCTAATACCTGGTAGCAGAAATATCAACCGTTATGGTGAACCACCTGAACCCACATCAAAATGGGTAAAAATCGGTGCTTTTTTATTATTTACATCTCTTATTGCTGCTTTTACCTACTGGTTTTTAAATTATAGCTCTTCTCTTGATTTATTAAGCGCATTGCCTAATTTTGAAGTACCCGAGTTAAACTTGAAAAAATAAAACCATAAATAGCTTGTTAAATTTCCTTGTCTGATAAGTTTTGGCATATAATATGCTTCTTATTTAGGGGGCGGTCTTTAGGCTACTCGGAGTAATTTGTACCTGAATCTGTGAGACTAATGCGGGTTCAAGTTATATTAAGACCTTTGTATAAGGAACGTGCACGAATTAACTTCCCGAAGTTTTAACGCAGCGTTTTTATTTCAGATAGGAGATCTCATGAGGGGCATAGTTGTTCTACGTGACGAATGAGATCATCCTAGGAGCTTGTCCGAGAA
>CAZQTJ010000271.1:0-3568 GCA_964596035.1 uncultured Cocleimonas sp.
TAAATAGCCAAATAAACTATATTTATGCTTCTTTGTTTTTCCCATGTTAGAGTTGTCACTAATCTCTTATTTGTCTTAATGCTATGAAGTTACTTTTGCAATATATCGCTATAGTTTCGCTTGCGTTTTCAATCAGCGCTCTCAGTGCAGAGGTGAAGAATGAAACAAAAGAAAATGTCTATTTTACACCACAAGAGCAGGCTTGGATAAATGAGCATAAGGAAGTCGTTGTTGGTTTTGTATCAGAATTTCCTCCTGCTTTAATTGAAGATAAAGCAGGTTCATATCATGGTATTTTACCCGATGTATTGGATTTATTAACGCGTCATACAGGGATTAATTTTCGCATATTACTTGCGCCTTCATGGGATGAAGTGATTAATTTAGGCAAAGCAGAACAAATTGATATGCTGGGTTTTGCTCCCTATCATCCCGAGGTCTCATCAACGTTTAATGTGACGCATGGTGTTTTTCAAACACATTTTTTTATCTATGGTAGACGTAATAATCGTCAGAAAAAATACAGACTTTCTGATCTTTTTGGAAAGCGCGTGGCTTATCTACAGTCGCTTCAAAACATCGAAGACTTGGCTGAAAAATATCAAAATATTACCTTTGTTCCTTATAAAGAGCGCAAGGGTTTACTGAAAGCCTTAGCCCTTAATGACGTGGACTTTATTGTGCATGGCGGAACCTTAGAATATTGGCGGCAACAAAATCAAATCGGAGCCTTTCAAATCGTTGGGTCGCTACCTATTCTTGATACAACGATTGTGATGGGAATTTGCAAGAAGTTCCCTCTTTTAGAGTCTATTATCAATAAAGTGCTGGCTGTAACGGTAAAAGAGAGACGTAATATTGTTTCTTTTTGGCAAAGAACGAATATTGATAACGCCAAAAATAAAAAAAGTCCACTGCTAACAAAACAAGAGCAGGCATGGCTAAGGAAACACTCTGTTATTCGTTTTAGCATTGACCCTGTGTGGGCGCCTATTGAGTATATAGGGCACGACGGCAAACCCTATGGTATAAGTTTAGATTATTTGGGCTTGTTAGAAAAAATATTAGGCGTCAAATTTGAGTTTAAAAAAAGTAATACATGGAGTGATGCTATTACTCAACTTGAGAAAAAAGAGATAGATATATTACCCGCCACTTCCACGCTTCTATCAAAGAAACTCTCCTTTAATTTCACACCTTCTTATTTATCAACACCAAATGCTATTTTTTCTGCAACAAATAAAGCCTATATAGGCGGCTTAGATAAATTAGAAAATCAACGAGTGGTTGTGGTTAAGGGCTATGCTATCGAAGCTTGGCTGAGAAAAAACTACCCTAAGATAGATTTGATAACAATGCCTGATATTAATAGTGCATTAAAACAAATCGCCAGTGGAAAAGCGTATGCCTTTGTCGGCAATCTTATTGCAAGCAGTTATTACATTGGTCAATCGGGACTGACTCAAATACGTGTTGTGGGTGAAACAAGCTATACCAACGACTTAGGCATGGCCGTCAGAAAAGATTGGCGTTTGCTCCCCACTATTTTACATAAGGGTTTAAATGCGATACATCAAAATAAAAAAGCGATGATCTATAATGATTGGATTTCAATTCAGTATAAGCACAGCGTTGATTACAGCTTACTATGGCAGGTACTGGGAGTTGCTACCATTATATTACTAAGTTTTCTTTATTGGAATCGGCGATTATCATGGGAGCTTATTCATCGACGAAAAATAGAAGCAGAATTATATAGCGCAAAAGGAGAAGCAGAACAGGCAACAAAAGCTAAAAGTGAGTTTCTTGCTAATATGAGTCATGAAATACGCACCCCCATGAATTCAGTGATAGGAATGGGGCATTTATTACGAAAAACAGAACTTACTAAACAGCAGTCCGACTATATTGACAATATGCAAGCGTCTTCTAAAGCATTGCTAACACTCATTGATGGTATTTTAGATTTTTCCAAAGGGGAAGCGGGCAAATTGCAGCTCGATTCAACACCTTTCAGTCTGTTAGAAACAATACAACAAGTCATCGACAACCTTGAGACTCAAGCAGCAAAGAAAGCACTTAAACTAAGTTTTTATATCGATAAAGATATTCCTGATAATTTACGGGGTGACCCGCAAAAAATAGCGCAAATTTTACGAAATTTTGGTGCTAACGCTATTAAATTTACGCAATCGGGCGAGGTGACTATTGCGGTTAGTTTATTAAACTTGTTTGGAAAAACAGTCAAACTGTGCTTCACCATAAAAGATACAGGAGTCGGTATTAGCAAGCAGCAACAAAAGCTTCTCTTTAAACCTTTTTCCCAAGGCGATAGCTCTATCTCGCGACGCTATGGTGGTACAGGTTTAGGCTTGGTCATTAACAAGCAACTTGCAGATTTAATGAACGGCAAAATTAGTTTTGATAGTACCTTTGGAAAAGGCAGTTCATTCTATTTTAAAGTTCCGTTGCAAGTGTGTGAGTCACCCATACCAGAAGATAAAACGCCTCAATTATCTGCAATACCTGAGTTATCGAAGCTACACGTATTATTGGTTGATGACGACGCCTTAAACTGTTTAATAGCCAAAGAATTTCTGCTTGTTTTTGGTGTTAGCGTTACCATTGCAGAAAATGGTCAAATAGCGCTTGATACTTTACAAAAGCAAGCCATTGATATTGTATTGCTCGATATTCAAATGCCTGTTTTAGATGGTTATCAAACGATAAAAGCGATTCGTCGTAATAAAAAATGGACACACCTACCCGTAATAGCCCTCAGCGCACATGCCTTGGCTACAGAAAGAGACAAGTCCCTTGCAGCGGGCATGAATGATTATTTAAGTAAACCTGTTGATCCTGAGCAGCTTAGAAATATGTTGTTAAAGTGGTCAACTAAATGACCACAATATAATTAGGTAGAAAAAATGGATCTTGGAGATTATCGCAGAGAGTATACAAAAGATGGGCTATGTCGTGCTGATTTAAGTGATAACCCGTTTGAGCAGTTTGAAAAATGGTTTATGCAAGCCGATAAAGCAGGTGTTCAAGACGCTAGTGCGATGAGCTTGGCAACGGTTTCTGCACAAGGAAAACCGAGTTTACGGACTGTTTTATTGAAGACATTTGATGTGGCAGGTTTTGTATTTTATACCAATTACAGCAGTCAAAAATCACAGCAAATAGAGCAAAATGCCAATGTTGCTTTATTATTTCCTTGGACGGGTTTAGAGCGCCAAATTGAGATTACAGGACGCGCGACAAAAGTATCGACAGCAGAGTCATTAAAGTATTTTCTTTCACGTCCGAAGGGAAGTCAGTTAGGTGCTTGGGCATCAAAGCAAAGCTCTCCGATTACCTCCCGCTCTTTATTAGAAATGCAGCTAGAAAAGATGAAACAAAAATTTCAGCAAGGAGAAATACCACTGCCTGATTTTTGGGGTGGGTATCGTGTTGTTCCTGAAAAAATTGAATTCTGGCAGGGCGGAGCAGGGCGTATACATGACCGCTTTGAGTATCAGCGAGCGGGTGATGGCTGGTCTATTGTGCGTCTACAGCCATAAGGAAA
>CAZQTJ010000272.1:0-3566 GCA_964596035.1 uncultured Cocleimonas sp.
CTCATTTGCTTATGCTGTTTCAAAATACGATTCACATCCTGAATTTGCATACCACAACCAGCAGCAATACGTTTTTTACGTGATCCCTTTATGACTTCAGGAAAATGTCTTTCTTGAGGCGTCATTGAGTTGATAATAGCGACCATACGTGCCACTTCTTTATCACCCGCTTTCTCTTTGATTTGTTCCGATAGATTCCCCATACCAGGCATCTTTGCCATCAAGCCACCCATACCGCCCATTTTTTCCATTTGCAACATCTGAGTGCGTAAATCTTCCAAGTCAAAGCCGCGACCTTTGTTTAGCTTTTTAACTAATTTTTGCGCTTGTTTATGATCGACCTTACGTTGAACCTCTTCGACTAAGGTTAAAACATCACCCATGCCTAAGATACGCGATGCCATACGATCAGGATGAAATGCTTCTAGCGCCTCTATTTTCTCACCGACACCAATAAATTTAATTGGCTTACCTGTGATATGACGCACTGACAACGCGGCACCACCACGCGCATCACCGTCTGCCTTTGTTAATACCACACCTGTTAATGGCAACGCATCCCCAAATGCTTTTGCCGTATTGGCAGCATCTTGCCCTGTCATACTGTCCACAACAAACAAGGTTTCAATAGGCGATACACTTGAATGTATCGACTGAATCTCGCCCATCATTGCTTCATCAATATGCAAACGACCTGCGGTATCCACAATTAAAACATCAAGAAATTTAACTTTTGCTTGTTGCAAAGCGTTTGTAGCAATATCAACTGGCGACTGCCCGACATCACTTTTTATAAACTCGGCTCCAGCTTGCGTTGCAACCGTTTCAAGTTGCTTAATCGCCGCAGGACGGTAAACATCACAACTTACAACACCTACTTTTTTCTTATCGCGATCAATCAACAGTTTTGCTAATTTACCCGCAGTAGTGGTTTTACCAGCACCTTGCAAACCAGCCATTAAAATAACAGCGGGTGGCTGCGCGGCTAAATCTAAAGACTCATTCGCCTTACCCATAATCTCGGTAAGCTCTTCATCAACAACCTTTATTAAGGCTTGACCTGGAGAGAGACTTTTTAACACCTCTGTTCCAATCGCTCGCACCTTGACACGCTCAATAAATTCACGCACAACAGGCAAAGCAACATCAGCCTCTAGCAATGCCATACGCACGTCACGTAAAGCTTCTTTGATATTATCTTCTGTTAAACGAGCTTGACCGCGTAATTTTTTGACGGTAAGAGAAAGGCGGTCACTAAGATTATCAAACATAATTTTCTACTATTTTTTATTTCAAAATTATTGTAAAAACTGAATTAACACATCAGCCTTAAAAGAAAAAACGACCATATACCAAGGTACTTATTCCTTGCATGTGCCGAAGGTGGTACATTATAACACCACACTTATATATTGTCCTATAAACTAAAAAATGACAACAATCGCAACCTTAGCCATTATTTTATACCTAGTCAGCGGGCTACTCCTCGCCTCTAAGCTACGATCACGCTTAGACAATACAGCGACGACTATCAATAAAAAAATATACATTAGCATCTGGGCCGCTGCATTATTATTACACGCAACCGTTCTATACTACCCTTTACTAATAAACTCAGGACTGTCTATCGGCATAATGTCCGCCGCCTCCCACATTATTTGGCTAGCAAGTTTATTACTTCTTTTTACGACACTAACGCATGACATAGAAGCATTAGGACTATTTATTATTCCACTGACAGCCTTTACCCTATTACTACAGCAAACCTTCACCCCAAACCCTGCTAATGTGATCCAAATTAATAATGGTCTAGGCATTCACATATTCAGCTCACTACTAGCCTATAGTATGCTTATGCTTGCCGCCATACAGGCAGCCCTACTAGCAGAACAAAATAACCATTTACATAATCATAAACCAACAGGGTTTATCCGCATCCTCCCTTCTCTTCAAGATATGGAAAGTTTGTTATTTAGATTTATTAGCCTCGGAGTATTCTTACTCACTATCGCGCTAGTAACAGGATTTATTTATCTGGACAACTTATTTGGTCAAAATATTGCTCACAAAACCATCCTATCTATTATTGCATGGGGTGTTTACGCCACTCTCTTAGTCGGACATAAAAAGTTTGGCTGGCGTGGACGAACAGCAATACGCTGGACTCTCTCGGGCTTTTTTCTTTTAGTGATTGCGTTTTTTGGCTCTAAACTCGTTCAATATTATCTAACAGGTACTTAACAAGGTGGAACTTGCACCCTCAAACTCACTCCCCCTACTATTTATTCTATTAATTGCTTTATTCCTACTCTCAGCCTTCTTTTCTGGCTCAGAAACAGCATTAATGGCACTGAATCGATATAAACTCAAACATCTCGCCAAAAAAAATATTGGGGCACGTAAAGCTTTAGAGCTACTACAGCAACCCGACCGACTTATTGGACTCATATTGCTTGGTAACAACTTAGTCAATATAGTTATTATTCAGATCGCTACACTTATCGGCTTTACTATTGGTGGCAATACAGGCATTGCTATTGCCACAGCCATTCTCACCCTAGCACTCCTTATTTTTGCAGAAGTCACACCCAAAACGATTGCCGCACTCCGCGCAGAAAAAATTGCCTTCCCCGCTGCCATTATCTTTGTGCCCTTACTAAAGATTGCACTCCCCATTGTTTGGCTAATTAATATCGCCTCTAATTTTTTCGTACGTTTATTTGGAGCAGACCCAAACAAAGTCGTAGAAACAGCTCTCAATAGAGAGGAGCTAAAAACAATCGTTAATGATGATAATTCCAGCCTAAAAAACACCCATAAAAACATGCTAATTAGCGTGCTAGACCTAGAATCAACAACGGTTGAAGATATTATGGTTCCACGCTCAGAAATTGCAGGTATCGACCTAAACGATGACTGGAATGATATTGAAGAACAAATACTACGCAGTACATTTACCCGACTGCTAGTCTATAAAAACCGATTAGACCAAGTCGAAGGCATTGTACACTTACGAAAACTTATCCCCTATATTCATGAAAATAAACTCAGTCGTAAAACCCTTATAAAAACAATGGTTCCCACTTACTTCACGCCCAATGCCACCCCACTAACAACACAGTTACTAAACTTCCAAAATGAAAAAAAACGTGTTGCTATCGTCGTTGACGAATACGGTGAAATACTCGGCATGGTTACTTTAGAAGACTTACTAGAAGAAATCGTCATAGAGTTTTCAGGTAGTATCAACCCACTTGAAATAAAAGAAATGAACAAAGATACCTATTGGTTAGATGGTGGAATGCATATACGCGATGTAAACCGACGCTTAAATATAAAGCTCCCAACCAATGGCCCCAAAACTTTAAATGGATTGATTTTAGAAAAACTAGAAACCATCCCCACAATTGGCACAACCACACTTATCAACAATTACCCATTAGAAATACGTAAAATTCAAAATAATGCGGTAAAGAATCTTATATTACACCCCCCACTTACTTCTGATGAGGACACTAGCAACGAAAACTCTCAGTACTTCGAAAACCAATCTGATGAGTAGCGGA
>CAZQTJ010000273.1:0-3565 GCA_964596035.1 uncultured Cocleimonas sp.
TATGGGATATTTTTATTTAAGCATTGCCATCATCATGGAAGTTGTTGCCATGACGGCTTTGAAGGCAGGTGGTTTTAGCAAAGTTATACCGACAATTATTATGTCTGCGGGTTACGGTATCTCTTTTTACTTTATGTTGCTTGCACTAAAAACAATTCCTATGGGCGTAACCTATGCAATTTGGGCGGGGGTGGGTATTATTTTAATCGCTGTTGTCGGCTTTTTACGTTATCAAGAAGTCCCTGATTTAGCGGCTGTTATTGGTATGAGCTTCATTGTCTTGGGTATTATTATTATCCGTATTTTTTCTAGCACAGCAGCACAATAACCCTCCTCATCAAGGAATATCAAATGTCATCAGTATTAATAACAGGAACTAACCGTGGTATTGGCTTGGAGCTTGTTCGTCAATATTTATCCGAAGGTTGGCAGGTGTATGCTACCGCTCGCGACCTTCTAAAAGCGACTGCACTCCAACAACTTGCTACAGACAATCCCGACCTTCTGCAAATCTACTCTCTTGATGTTACTAATCATGAGCAACGCCTTGTTCTGGCAGAACAACTAAAAAATACCCCTATAGATATTCTGATTAATAATGCAGGGGTTTATGGGCAAGGTGATGCCTTTTTTGGTAATACTAATGTAGAACAGTGGCTCGAAGCATTGCGAATAAACACCATTGCCCCAATGAAAATCATGGAACTATTTGCCAATAACATTGCACTCGGTGAGAAAAAAATTATTGCCAGTATGAGCAGTAAAATGGGCAGTATGGATGATAATGGCTCAGGTGGTAGCTACGTTTATCGCTCTACTAAAGCAGCGCTTAATGCCATTATGGTGAGCGTTGCTCACGATTTAAAATCATCAGGAATAACGGCTGTTATTCTTCATCCAGGCTGGGTACGTACAGATATGGGGGGACCTAACGGTGAAATTAATGTACAACAATCTGCGGAACGCTTGCGTTCAATTTTGGCATCTGTACACATAGAAAACAGTGGAAATTTCTATGATATAGATGGAAGTATAATTCCGTGGTAAAGTCCCCTGCAATTAAAAACACAAGAGAGAAAAAATGAAAACAATCGTTAAATATACATCCATTATCACTCTTTCTAGTCTGCTAGTGGCTTGTGGTTCTGGCGCTGCAAACAAAGCAGAATCTTCTACAACGTCTGCCCCGACTCAAGAAGTAGCAAAAACAGATACAACTGTTGCAGCACCTATCCCTCAATCGGGTGGCTATAGCAATATCGACTATGCTCAACTAGAGAAGATGATGAAAGATGGCGTTACATTAGTCGATATTCGTCGCAAGGAAGAATGGCAACAAACGGGCATTGTAAAGGGTGCTAAAACAATCACTTTTTTCAATAGAAACGGTAGTATCAATCCTAACTTTGTTCCCGAATTTACAGCTATTGCAAAAGCAGACAAAGCAGTGGCTTTAATGTGTCGCACGGGTAGTCGCACGCGCGCGGCAAGCCAAGCGATTGTTCAACAGCTTGGCTATAAAAAAGTTTATAATGTAACACATGGAATCACAGGATGGATTGCAGAAAAGCGCCCTGTTGTCCCCTATAAATAGCGTCTCACACGCCCCTGAATTCATGAGAAAAATACGGATTCAGGGTTATATCAATATCATTTAATTCTAAAAAACACGAATACCAAAAAACTCGATCGCTACTCCCATTGCAATTGCACCGACTAAAATACCTGATAAAAGACTAAGTGGAATCCATGCCCATTCGGGGAGATCTAATTGAAAATTATCAAGTGAAAAGCTTTTATTCAGCGCTGTCGTCGTCTTAATCGTAAGGCTTGGTTTTATCTGTCGCCCTTTGTTATTATCCTTCGCCTTAGTGTGTAGCGGCTCTTTTTTCCCTTGTGTACCCAATATTTTTTTTGCTTGTTTGCGGGCTAAAGCTGTTTCTCTTGCTTTATCAGCGTTCATTGCAATGATGCTTTTCTTTTTTAAACTAACTGCTCTGTCGAAGCCATCAATAAAGTCATTTATGGTTTTTAAGCGACTTTCTTTTGCAAATGCCATTCCATTTTCTAAGTGCTGCCACTGAGTATCCGTTAAACCATTGATCTGCTTAGGACGTACTTTATTTAAAAGTGCTGCCACACTATTTTCACCACCAAAGGGGTGTTGCCCGCTGAGCAAGTGATAGCTGATACATGCTAGAGAAAAAACATTATCCTGTTCTGATACTACTCTCCCAAAACAGACATCTGGACTCGCATAAATCGCCTCTCTATTGGGTATCGTTTCTGCATGCTCGATATTTTTTTCTAACTGGCGTTGCTTGGCAGAAACATAAGCACTATCTAATAAAATGACCTCATCATTATCACTGATATAAATTGAGTCCATTCCGACACAACCATGAAGAAATCCACAATTTTGTAAGGTATCTAGTGCCTTTTTTATTTTTGAAATGAGTGATAAAACATCGGCTAAATCACCGTAGATAGATTTTTGTGCTATTTTTTCACGTAAAAATGCACCTTGAGGAAGCTCGAAAATTAAATAAGCACTTTCATTGCTTTGCTCAAATGCAATAATATTAAAGGCTTTGCACGCCCCCCTTACATAATCAACTTCTTGTGAAAAAAGTGCTATCGCTTCTGCTGAATGAGGATAGCTTTCAGGGAGAAATTTAATGAATAATTGACTATCGCCAAGGTTCACCTTATCAGTAAACTGTGCGTGATAAATATCACCCGTTACGCTCAATAGCACACAAGCGCCTAAGGTATATTTACTATCTAACTTTAAAACGCCTGCTTGCTTAGTAGATAAGCCTTCATTTTTATTTTCAGTACTCATAAGCTATAACTCATTCCTTACTACTAATACTCCATCAACATTGGCGTGATGGATTCAGAGCAATCCAAAGCATTCAAAACAAAGCGAAAGGTTGCAGATAATGGTTATTCCTTAGCAAGACCTCTAACACCGTATTGGAGGATTTCTGACTCGCTAATCCCATCAACCAATGGTGGTGATGAAGTACTAACATAGCCATAACACGCTTTTGGAGTGTCCATCTACTTATCTATGCCGATTGGTTTCCCCCAAGGTATTCCTAACTCTGACCTTATCGAAGCATGTTTCACATAAACATAAGCAGATGAATCATTAACTACCCTGCCTATCAATAAGGGTAAACGCCTCATCGGAGATGACTCTTGATAGCCTTCTACTATGCCCACAGGTTTATCATCTGATATAAAAACAGCAACAAGTAACCATCCCAAAAGAAAACCACATACCAGTAGAAATAGGCTGCCATAAATTTTGGCCGCTAAGGGTAATTGGATATTCTTTTGTTTAATGACAAGCTGTGAATGTAAAGCTTCTCTACTCATAGTGATGCACATTAACAGGATAAAAAAGACGCTAAATAGTCTATTCAGACAAACAAAACAGTTTTGGCGACTTTATGTACATTTATGACAAAGCACTGAACACCATAGTCAAGATATCCACCGATGATATAAAAAACCCTTGGAGCGAAAATTCAATCATTCCCCATTTCTTGTACTA
>CAZQTJ010000274.1:0-3563 GCA_964596035.1 uncultured Cocleimonas sp.
CTTCAGGAAAACGATTGAGACTTGATCAGAGGCTCCTTAAGCGTAGCTAACGTAGGAGTATTCATTCGTGCATTAATGGATCGTACTTCAGTATATTCTTCTAATAGCAATCCTATCTTTTGACTTGTAATCGTGCATGATGCTTTATGAGATAAGGTTGATACTACGATTTTATCATCCATTATATGCACAATCAGGTTCTCGCCTTTGGGTGATTTTAAGGTGATTTTATTTACTTCTCCTAAGTGCTTATCACTGGCAAGTATTGAACTAATACTGGATATAAAGCTTGCTAGTTCATTTATATCCGCTTCTTTTATCGTGGAATGAAGAATTTCTCCCATGTTATCAATAATAGAGACACCAGAAACGCCCTCAAGCTGTTGCAAACCTTTAAATACCTGTTTGTCTATATACATGATTAAACGACCTGTTTTTATAGATTTATTTGATCATTACAATACTTAATCAGCTGGGTCGTTTTATACTAAAAGCTCTATGAACGGTTGTTATTAGAAGATGTAAGTCATTATTTTAATTGCTTTTAACTGCGATTTTTCATGAGAATTTTTAAGATGCTTCTTTAAATAAAAAAGGCGTAAAGCAACTAAGTTGTTCTACGCCTTTTTTTGTTGATAGAGCTTCTTTAAGGAGCTTCTGATCAAGTTATGAGTAATTTTCTTGAAGTTAAAAACCGCCATTTTTTGCTTAAAAAGTTCACCAATAGCCCACTATTAGATCTTCTTTTTAAGCAAAGACTGACAATTTTTACTTCTCAAGAAATTTCACCCGACTTAATCAGAGGTTCCTTAAAAAAACAGCTTTATTTTTCTAAAACTTTTACTAAATCAATCAATAGTTGAGATACTTCTCCCGTCATCAAAGCAAACTCAATATCAATATGCTCTTCATGGGATTGAGGGTCTTCCTCGTCAAGCTTCTCTGCTAATACATCGAGGAATTTAAGTTTTTTAATTTGAAAATCTTCTGTTAATACAAAGCCTATCTTTTCATCCCATTCTAAAGCAAGTTTTGTGGCTAGCTTTCCTGAATCTAAATTGCTGTGAATTTCATCAGCGGTTAATTCATGCTTCCTGAAAGTAGCGACACTTTTGTCTTCATCTTGGCTTTTTAGCTCGCACTCACTGCCTAGTACAAACGGGGCAGGCACTTTTTCTTCTTTAAGCCAGCTAGTCATGGCAACAATAGCGGGAGTTTCTGTTTCTGGTAGTGCGGTTGGTAGGCTACCGATAGATTCTCGTAGTAACTCTGTGAGGGCTTCTGCGCGTGATGGCGAGCTAGTATTAACGACAACCCATTGTCCGCGAGGGTCTATCCAAGCGTCAAACTTTTGTGTGCGAGCAAATGCGCGTGGGAGTAACTCAAACTCGATTTCTTCACGTAAGTCTTTTTTTTCATTGTTGCTGACTTTGCGATTTTCATTATTTTGAATCGTTTCTACGCGCTCATCTAACTCTTCTTTAATGACGGAGCTAGGCAGTATTTTTTCCTGACGTGCCATTGTGATGAGGATATATCCGTTGGTCGCATGAGTGAGAGATTCGCTATTTTTCCCTAAGGGTGATACCCAGCCAGAACTCTCTCGTTGTCCTGCGGAGCAAGGAGCAAATAATTTTTTACCCAGCGCTTCGTGTAGGTCTTCTGCTGAAAGGGTGAATTCGCCATTTAATTTGAATAGATAGAGATTTTTAAACCACATTATTGTTGTAATCCTTTGTTAGTTTTTTGTATATTTTGAGGGGTAAAGGAGGTGTTACTTGGAGCGTGGATTATGCAATAAAATAGACGTTGTTGCGAAAGGTAAAATAGATAATTAAGAAATGTGTGTAGGTAAGATATAAGAGAAAATATTGGCTCAATATCTGTCTTAATTTCTTTAGAGTTCCTTTAGGACGAGCGAGAAAGAGATTCCCGAACTTATAACAAAGGTTGTAGTGTCGGGAAGTTATTTCGTATGTACTCTTTGGATTAGGCTTAACGTAGGTCAGCAAAAGTATCGCATTTAGAGACGCTACCTGTAAGTAGACCTACTTTAAACCAATGAGCGCGTTGTTTAGATGAACCATGTGTAAATGAAGCGGTATTGACTCCCATTCCTGCGCGTCTTTGCATATGATCATCGCCAATCACAGTAGCAGCATTTAGAGCCTCTTCAATATCGCCATCGTCCAAAATACGTAATTTCTTTTCGGTATGATGCGCCCAAATACCTGCGTAACAATCGGCTTGTAATTCTAAACGTACCGATAATTTATTTGCTTGTCTGCTGGTCATTCGTTGTTGCATACGAGTTACACGATCTGAAATGCCTTGTAAACTTTGAATATGATGACCTAATTCGTGAGCAATAACATAAGCTTTGGCAAAATCTCCTCTACCGCCCATACGTGTAAGCTCGGAGAAAAAGCTAGGATCAATATAAATTTTATTATCACCAGGGCAATAAAAAGGCCCTGTTGCAGAAGAAGTAATGCCACAAGCAGACTGTACTTTGCCACTGAACATCACTAATTTTGGTTTTTGATAGCGAGCATTAGAACGAGCAAAAATATCTCCCCAAACTTGTTCGGATGTTTGGAGAACGACACCAATAAACTCTTTGACTTCATCTGGTTTGCCATTAGCAGGTCTTTGATTTTGATTTTGTGATGGTGTATTGCCACCAAAATCAAGTAAGCTTTTACCTTGTCCAAAAAAGAGAAAGAGTAGCAATATAATAAAAAAGCCAATGCCACCGAAACTACTTTTACGCCTAAAACTACCTCTTCCACGGCGGTCTTCAATATTTGTACTTTGTTTTCTACCTTTCCAGCGCATAAAGTGTCCATCCCATATTTAATGATGTGCTTATGATACCCACGATTGAGTAGTTTTGATAGTGCCCACTTGTAGCATGTTTTTCTTGTAGACAAAAGACGGTATTTATTTGATTAATGGTAAATAAGTGATTTCTATTGCTATTTATCGTGTTTTTTTACTAGCGTGAGCTGTTTTTAAGCTGAATATCGCTTATCTCTATGGTAGGGTTAAGCTTAATAATAACATATCTCACGAGGGATAGGCTCATACTGTTCATTAACTATCGTCATAAAGGAACCTGCGATGCTGGAGAATCAAGGAAGTATCTCTGTAGAGGCTGCGATAAAGTCTGCGGATAAAGCACTGGAGAATTTAACAGAAGAAGTATCTAAAGCAGTTATTTTGGAGAAAGAGAAAAAAACGTCGGGCAGAGTATCAAGAAAAGAGCTGGATGCAATTCAGCTTTATTTAAAAGAAATTGAGTACTCTAAGCTACTGACACCTGAGGAAGAGGTGCGTTATGGTCGTTTAGCTCGTCAGGGTGATGAGGAAGGTCGAACTAAAATGATTGTGTGTAATTTGCGCTTAGTCGTAAAAATATCACGTCGTTATGTGAACCGTGGCTTGGCGTTGCCTGATCTAATCGAAGAAGGGAATCTTGGATTAATTCATGCGGTGGAAAAGTTTGATCCAGAGCGTGGTTTTCGTTTTTCTACTTATGCAACATGGTGGATTCGTCAAAA
>CAZQTJ010000275.1:0-3562 GCA_964596035.1 uncultured Cocleimonas sp.
TTTATTCGCAGGATAAACAAAGCCTGTACTCGTCTCTAATGGCGCAGCAACAAGCGCAGACGATGCCAACAACAAACTTGAAAAAAGCGTTAATTTATTTATATGTTTCATAGAAAGTTCCTTTTAAAAAGAGAAGTGCGCCTTCATTTGAGTATAGGAGATAGCGCTAAGTATTCAAGGAAGCTGGTCAATACAACAAACGCACTTGTCATTTTCCTGTATATTGAATTTGAATTTCACTTACCTTATTTGCGACTATTTCATGCTATTTTTACACGCTAGTAACCACTTAGAAAACCTCAGTCAACAGTTTGCCGAGCTTGTTTCTCAACCCTTAAAAAACACCTTAGAAGCCGAGCAAATTATCGTACAAAATGCAGGTATCGGGCGTTGGTTGTCCATGCAGATGTCACAACAGTTAGGCATTAGTGCAAACTACAAGTTCCTCTTTCCTGCGGAATATATGTGGGAAATATTACGCAAAGTCATTGATGATGTCCCCACGCAAGACCCAAGCAAGCCCGATGTTTTACGCTGGCGGTTAGTCTCTGAGTTTATGCAACAGGCCGAAGATTACCCTGAGCTAGACCATTATTTAAAAAATGACATGGCCGCGTGGGACTTAGCCAATGCCTTATCGCCTGTTTTAGATCAATACTTATTTTATCGACCCGAATGGATACTCGACTGGGAGGCAGGGAATTTTGATGCCAACGATTGGCAAGCGCGTTTGTGGCAACGTATTATTATGGACGAGCAACATGAAAAGCGTCATATACCCCACTGGCTAGACCTACAAGAAAACTTCATTAACGCCTTTGACGATAAATACGCAAACCAACCGCAGGGAGACTTTCCTCAGCGGGTAAGCTTCTTTTCTGTGCCTGCCTTATCGCCAGGTTATATTAATCTTTTGGCAAAGCTCTCGACCAAAGTTGACGTGCATCTTTTTATTATTAACCCCTGTAGCGAATACTGGGGGGATATAGAGTCTTTAAAGCGTCAATCTAAACGTCCTGTCGAAGAACAGAGCTATTACGATATTGGCAATGGCTTACTGGCATCGCTCGGTAAGCAAGGGCGAGATTATATTGATCAATTACATAGCCTATCAGTCGCCTATGAAGAAACAGAAAACTGGCTAGAGCCAGAACCAGACTCCGTGTTGCACTGTTTACAATCCGATGTTTTAACCCTACAAGAAACCGCGACAGACCTCGACGAAAAAACATCTATACAAATACATGCCTGCCACACCGCAATGCGAGAAGTCGAGGTATTACACGACCAAATTCTAGCAGCCATAGAAGCATCTGACGACTTAAAACCTGCGGATATTGTGGTGATGTCATCCGCTATTGATCTTTATGCCCCCTATATCGAAGCGATATTCTCCACCGCAGAACATACGCTACCGTTCAGTATTGCAGACCGTAGCTCAGTGAGTGCTTTGCCCGAAGTCGAAGTATTTTTAAAGATATTAGACTTGCCAGAGCAACGTTTTAATGTCGAAGCCGTGTTTGAGCTACTCGAATACGCCAGTATACGAGCGCACTTTAAGCTCGATGAAAAACAAGTATTACAATGCCGTCACTGGGCGCAATCAACCAATATTCGTTGGGGCGTGAGCGATAAAATGCGTGTAGCATCGGGCTTGCCCAACACCGCCGAACACAGTTGGAAATATGGCTTAGACCGCATGTTGCTAGGTTATATGATGCCCAGCGAGCAGTTATTTGATGACGCAAACCTACTACCCTTTAATGAAATTGAAGGTAGTGACGTGCAAGTATTATCATCCTTCAAACGCTTCACCGACACCGTGTTTAAACTATGGCAATGGTCCTCGCAAACCTTAAACGCAGAAGAATGGGAGAGTAAACTACAGTCATTAACGCAAGCCGTTTTCCCCGAAGATGCAGACTATCACCCCATACTTCATGCCTTAGATAGTGTAAAAACACAACAAACATTAGCAGAATTTAATCACAACATTAGTTTTAGTATTATCAAAAAAGCCCTGCGTAGTTTATTAGAATCATGTGGAGAAGAACGCTTTATGAGCAGAGGCATCACCTTCTGCGCCTTAGTCCCCATGCGGAGCGTACCGTTTAAAATGGTGGCATTATTAGGCATGAACGACGGCTGTTTTCCGCGCCAAGACCAACGCCATAGCTTCGACAAAATGGCAACAGACACCAAAAAGGGCGACCGCTCCCGTCGTGACGAAGACCGTTACCTATTTTTAGAATCCATACTCGCCGCAAGGCAACGGCTATACATCAGCTATATAGGGCAAAGCGTGCAAGACAACACCCGCCTACCGCCCTCCGTCGTCGTCAGCGAACTGCTTGATTATTTATCGAAAATGACAGGCACAGAGCAGCAACGTTGGATCACCTATCACCCATTACAAGCCTTTAGCCCACGTTATTATGACGATAATGAAGCCGTTTTCACCTACGTAAAAGAATACCTAACACTACACAATAGAGACAAAAAAGCAGACACCGACCGCGCGTTTTTAAGTCATCCACTCCCCGCCTTAGACGACGAATTTAAACAGATTAGCTTAGAGCAATTAAGCCGTTTTTATAAAGCCCCCGCGCGCGCATTTTTACAACAGCGCTTTAGTATGCAAACCTTTGACGATAATGACGTACTCCCCATAAGAGAACCCTTTGCACTAGAATCTTTTGTCGATACGCAAATTCGTCAACAAATCGCCACATCAATCAGCAAAGAAGCTCCATTAGACACCCGTTTAAGCCGTGCTAAAGGACTATTACCGCATGGCGATATAGGCAACGAAGCCTATGCAAAAGAAGAAGCTATCGTCAAAGACTTCTTTAGCAAGCACCCAGAATTACAACAACTCGACTTACATCAGCAAACATTTCGCCTTGAACTAGGCGAATTTACCCTAACAGGCAAGCTAACAGACTTAAGCGAAACCACCTGTATGAAAATAAGCTTAGGGAGCTACTACACAGGCGACTTACTCCACATTTGGTTGCATCACTTAGTCATGAATAGCATCACCTTAGCACAACAAGCAAGCAACATAACAAGCGTATATCAACCAAGCGGAGACTTTAGTTTAGACGCAATACCCCAAGATGAAGCCAAAGACTTACTGTTAGCATTACTCGAAGGTTATTGGCTAGGCCTGCAACGCCCACTGCACTTCTTCCCCAAACCCGCCTTTAAAATGTACGAAACAGGCACAGCAGAACTATCCAAAGCGCAAACCGCATGGGAAAACAGCTACTATTCCAGCGAAGCCGACAAATTTGAAAACAAACTGCTATTTGCAGGACAAGACGTTTTTAATGAAGAATTTTTAAAATTTGCCGAAATGACCTTTGGGAGAATGGCGGCGTGTAAATCGGAGTAAAAAAACAGCTTTCACTGCATAACCCTGATGACTCGTAGCTTGGATAAAATGCGCTATTACACCTAAAAATAATAAGCCCATGATTGATGTGCGCATTGCCATCCGACGTAAGCACTATCGCTTCACCACGGATGACTCTTTTTTATCGTTGGGATAGGTTTCATT
>CAZQTJ010000276.1:0-3551 GCA_964596035.1 uncultured Cocleimonas sp.
TTGATGGTAAAGAGATTAAAGTTAAAAAATACCTAAAACTTTTAAAAAACAAAAACCAATAAAACGTCACCCGACAAAGAAACAATGCTGGGTGACGTTATCTCGTCTCAGAAAATTCGATCAGACTTAATCAAGGCTTTAAAATATCCAGCTCAAAACCTTTCGCATTTTGCAGGACTTCCTGACTTCCTATGACCGCAATATTGCCTTTTTCAGGCTGTAAATAGGTCTCTCCAACCCGTGTTAAATCATCTAAACCTACATTAAGTATGTTTTGGCGATAGCGTTTGCGTCGTTCGTAATCGCGTCCGTGTCGTTCAGAGTAATAAACGCTGATCGCTTCTCCAGAAGGGGAGCTGGGGTTGTCGATAGTGCTAACAACGCTGAGGATAGCTTCTTCGAGTGCTTGTCCATCGTGTTTGCTATCGAGCAGCCAATTTAGGCTGTTATCAAAATCGCTGAGGGTTTCTTCAAAGCGTGGGTCGCGGTAGGAGTAGAAGCGGAACGACCCAGAATCGGAGTCGTAAGTTGCACCGCCACCATAGGCTCCGCCTTGCTCTCGAATGCTACGGTGTAGATAACCATTGCGTAAAAATGAGCCAAGAACGCTAAGTGCAGGCGCATCTTCATGTCCTGATGGCACAGCAGGGTAAGCTTTAGCGCAGAAATTTACTTGTGAGCTAACGGCCCAGCCTTCCATTACGGTGCGCGGTGTCCAGATAATATCCGAGGGGGCTTGTGCTTCGCCTGCGGTGATATTTTCCCATTGTGATTCAAGTGTCTGTTGCAATGTGGGTAAGGTGTCGTCATCTGCAACGATTAAAAATTGACGTGGTGCAGTGATGATTTTTTGATGCAAAGCTTGTAATTGTACGCTGAGGTCGCGCAATGCGGTTTCATCGTCAAAGCTTGCGTCTAATTTCTTTAAGTTTTGAATGCTGAGCAAGCCACTCGCACGATGACTAACAGAAGCGCGTGCCGAGATACCCGCACTAGCGGCAATACTGGCAAGGCTATGCCCTCTATTGGTAATACTCGCTTCTTGACGTGCTAACATTTGTGCAATTAACTCGCGAATACGTGCTAGCTCATCAAAGCGAGCCTCGTTAAAGGTGCTATATAATAACTCCGTTAAGGCTTTTTGGTTGCGTTCTAAGGCTTTTCCTGAAAGTGAGAAAAACTCTGTCGCCGTATTATTATCATGGACACCACTACGCATAGATGTGCTCGCACTAATACCGCCTGTCACTGCCGCTTGCCATGCTTGGACTTCTAAATAGTCCTTATTACCGACACCTAACTCTGTCATCAGCGACTCATATAAGGGTAATAAATCATATAAGTCTTGATCTAAAGGGGGTATTTCAACCACGATACGCTGATACACAATACCGTTAGTACCTGCCACATAACTGCTTAATTTCTGCTGATTAGATAGCGTTGTGCTTTTTCCTTCTACCTTTTTAATCTCAGCTTTGACATCCTCTAAGCCCACTTTAGGAAGAATTTCAGGGTCATCTAGCTGTTCTTGACGTGCTTTGAGGTCAGTCGCTAATTTAACCACTGCTTGTTTCTCGTCATCGCTCATGTTTTCTTTGATGTCGGCAAGACGTTTAGCTTCTGCCACTTCTTCTTGTTGATTTTTTTCCGTGTCAGGTGTCATAACCAAACGTACACGATGTGGATTATCGAGTAATAATCGTCGCGTAATTCCTTTGATATACTCAGGGTTTTTAATGTCTTCGTAAAGCTGTGAGATAGCAGCGTCTAAATCCAATGCTTTGGCAGGGTCGGCATTGTAAAGTGTTGGAGAAATGGTTTTCATAATAAGCTGTAAACCATAAGGAAAGCCATTACCGCCGACTTCGCGCTGAGTTAATTCAAGTTGATGCAAGATAGATTCTAACTCCGCTTGCGGAATGCCATTTTCTGCGACATCGTTGAGAACGCCCATAATAAGCGCTTCAACCGCATCGGCATGTTGGCTTTCAGAACCCTCGACACCACAGGCAAAACAGCCTTCTTTCATGTCACTGTCGTAACCACAAAGCGGGGAGGGCGCTGTACCTAGGGAGGTGGTTTCTAAAGCTTGCAACATCGGTGATGCGCTATTATTTAACAGCACAGAAGAAAGCAGTCCTGCTTCTAAATTTTCTTTAAGATCAGCACTTTCGCCTAATAACCAACCAAGAACAATATGCGTCTTGTTACTCAAGTCTTCCTCACCGTCAAGCGCATAACTGTCCTCAATGTGTTGTGGCTCGGTATAGCGTTTAACCTTAGGAATGCTCAGATCAATATCTTCTTTTTGGAATTTTGATAAGGCTAATTCATCAATACGTGCTTGATGTTCGGCCGCTGGAATATTACCAGCGGTCATAATAATGGCATTCGAAGGATGATAATGACGTTTATGAAAAGCGACTAAATCATCATGGCTAAGATCAGGGATATTTTCAGGCTCGCCACCACTATTAAAGTGATAAGTCGTTGTCGGGTAAAGCGCAGTCTGTAGCGTCTGCCACACACGGCGAGAAGGTGAACTCATCGCCCCTTTCATTTCATTAAACACAACGCCCTTGTAGACAAGATCACTCTCCGTATTATCGGCTTCTTCAAACTCTACGCGCCAACCCTCTTGGCGAAAATCAAGATAATCAAGATTAGGGAAGAAGGTCGCATCAAGATAAATTTGTAGCAAGTTATCAAAATCTTTACGGTTTTGTGTCGCAAAAGGATAGGCAGTCCAATCGGTTGAGGTAAAGGCGTTCATAAAAGTATTTAAAGAACGGCGCAACATCATAAAAAAGGGATCACGAACGGGGAAGCTCTTACTACCACACAATGAAGTATGCTCAAGAATATGCGCCACCCCTGTAGAATCTTGAGGAACCGTTAAAAAAGCAATAAAAAACACATTGTTATCATCTTCTGAGTTTAAGTGAATATGCGTAGTGCCAGTGACCTTGTGTTTATATTCCTCAAAAGTGAGGTTAAGCGTGTTGATTTCTTGACTGCGAATTAGCTCGAAAGAGGAGGCTGGGGTAGAGGTAGCTTGAGACATAGAGTTTTATGTTATCCGTTTGAATTATTATGATTTATGGGGAAATCTAAGGCGTGGGGTGTAGCGTCTTTTTATATTAAGCTATTTATTATATAGGTAAAATAATACACATCAAGCAGGATGGTAGCATTGTTGCAATTTGCTGTAATTTAGTTTCGTTGTCGGTTTGTTTGAACGCACTTAAACCAAGGGTAGTGGCATCAATCTGTTATTTCACTCATAAATATTTATTCCGAATTCGACTTTATAAATGAGTAAACCAATCACCGTATCCTGCATTTTTTCTGACTTTGAAAAACAAATTGTTTTACGGGCTAATCGCTTAATCCAAGTCCTGAAGAATTTCTCTGGCTTGATGGAGAGCATAACTTCTTTCAGGAATATGTCCATGATCACACGGGACTCGACAAAAAAATGAACTTGCTTGAAAGTAAAAAACAGAGCTTTGATTATTTTTTATTTTACGAAAGTATTTGGGCTTCATGCT
>CAZQTJ010000277.1:0-3547 GCA_964596035.1 uncultured Cocleimonas sp.
TAGGTTGGCGCTGAGGGCACGAAGCCCAACATGATGCATGTTTCTTGGACTTCGTGCCTCAGCACTAACCTACGATTTAATCGTGTGAAATAACAGGTTTAACCCACTTTCAAATAATCCTGAATCTGTGAGGCTAATGCGGATTTAGATTATCTATTGGGATTTCCTTTTACACATAACATATAGGATTATGTAGAATTTACTCTTCGCTATCATCACCTGTTTGCTCTTCAGACGTATCGCCTTCTTCAGCGATAGAATGATCCCCATCCATATTTTCGATAGGAGCAACTTGTACTAAAGACTCGCCTTTACCTAGTTTTATTAAGGTAACGCCTTGTGTATTACGACTACTGACTGAAATATTATCAACGGGCGTTCTTACTAACACGCCACCACTCGTAATTAACATGATTTCATCATCACGCGTTACTTGAACTGCTCCGATAGCATCACCGTTACGCTCTGATGTTTGAATCGCAATAACACCCATTCCACCGCGTTTTTGCAAGGAGAATTGACTAATATCCGTCCGCTTACCATAGCCATTTTCAGTTGCCATGAGAACCTTGCCTCTTATTTGAGTATCAAGATTTTCTTCAGCATTCTTTTCAGTATCTTCGGCATTGACTTCTAAGGCTTCATTTTCTACTTCGGCAACAATAATGAGTGCATTAACTTTAACACCATCATCCATTTTAATGCCACGCACACCCGCAGCAGTACGCCCCATAGCACGAACATCCGACTCATGGAAGTGAATGGCTTTACCAGCAGAAGTAAACATCATTATCTCATTATCGCCATTAGTAATAGCAACATCAACCAACTGATTGTCATCGCGTAGGTCAATCGCAATAATGCCGTTCGCACGTTGATTTGAGAATGCTTTAAGTTCTGTTTTCTTAACAGTACCGTGTTCTGTTGCCATAAAGATAAATTTATCATCTTCATATTCACGAATTGGCAGTACCGCTTGAATACTCTCACCCTCTTCAAGTGGCAGTAAATTAACAAAGGGGCGACCGCGCGCGGTACGGCTTCCCATTGGTAGTTGATACACTTGCAACCAGTACAAACGCCCACGGCTTGAGAAGCAGAGAATGGTGTCGTGGGTACTGGCAACAAATAATTTCTCGATGAAATCTTCGTCTTTCATCTTTGTAGCTGCTTTGCCTCGTCCGCCACGACGTTGTGCTTGATAAGTATCAAGAGGCTGTGATTTAACGTAACCCGCATGTGATAAGGTGACAACCACGTCTTCTTCAGGGATTAAATCGACATCAAGTAAGTCTTCGCCAATGGCATTGATAACTGTGCGACGCTCATCGCCAAATAGCTCGATAACCTCTAGCAACTCATCACGAATGACTTGCATAAGACGCTCTGGGCGACCAAGAATATCCAATAAATCAATGATACGAACAAGAAGCTCTCGATATTCATTGAGTATTTTATCTTTTTCTAAGCCTGTTAAACGATGTAGTTGCAAGTCTAATATTGCTTTTACTTGGACTTCTGATAGCCAATAACCGTCTTCTTTCAAGCCATAATGCTTCGATAAATTTTCAGGCTTTGCCATATCAGCATCGCCACGCTCTAACATTTCTTGCACTATATCTGCTTTCCACGGACGAGATAATAAACCTGAACGTGCTTCTGCGGGATTAGCGGAACCTTTAATAAGTGCAATAATTTCATCAATGCTACCTAAAGCAACCGCTAAACCTTCTAAAATATGCGCTCTCGCTCTCGCCTTGCGTAATAAAAAGATGGTTCTGCGTGTTACCACTTCACGTCTATGACGCAAAAAGGCTTCAAGTATTTGCTTGAGATTTAAAAGCTTAGGTTGACCGCCATCAATGGCGATCATATTGATACCAAAGGAGTTTTGCATTTGCGTTTGTTTATAGAGGTTGTTAAGAATAACCTCACCACAATCGCCACGCTTAACTTCAATTACCATACGCATGCCGTCTTTGTCCGACTCATCGCGTAGTTCTGAAATGCCTTCTATTTTTTTCTCTTTAACTAACTGTGCTATTTTTTCGATTAAACGTGCTTTATTAACTTGATATGGTAGCTCGCTAACGACTATTTTTTCACGCCCTTTGCTATTGGTTTCTATCTCCGCAACAGCGCGTATTTTGATACTTCCGCGACCTGTGCGATAAGCCTGTTTGATGCCCTGAGCGCCATTAATTACACCTGCTGTTGGAAAGTCTGGACCAGGCAGGTACTCCATGAGATCAGCAATGTCGAGTGTTTCATCATCGACTAATGCAATACAAGCATTGACCACTTCAGTAATATTGTGCGGTGGAATATTGGTCGCCATCCCCACTGCAATGCCTGATGAGCCATTAATAAGCAGATTAGGTAAACGCGTGGGGAAAACCGCAGGTTCAGATTCAGAGCCATCGTAGTTATCAATAAAATCGACGGTTTCCTTGTCAATATCAGCTTGCAGTTGATGCGCGATTTTCGCCATACGCACTTCGGTATACCGCATTGCCGCAGGTGAGTCACCATCAACAGAACCAAAGTTACCTTGACCGTCGATAAGCATATAGCGCAAAGAGAATGGCTGAGCCATTCTTACCATTGTGTCATAAACGGCAGTATCACCGTGCGGATGGTATTTACCGATCACATCACCGACGATACGAGCAGATTTTTTATAGGGTTTATTCCAATCATTTCCTAAGTCGCTCATCGCATATAAAACACGACGATGAACAGGTTTGAGACCATCGCGAACATCAGGCAATGCACGCCCTACGATTACACTCATCGCGTATTCCAAATAGGATTTACGCATCTCATCTTCAAGATTAATCGGGATTATTTCCCCAGCAAATTCTGCCATAATTTTATTACATCGCTTCAGTGTAAATAAGTGATCTACAGTAGCATAAATTGATGCTTTTAGATACTTTTAGAAACAAGATAAGGTGGGCGTAAGCGGTCAAAAAAAGACCATCGAAATAGGCGTTTGGAGAATGTTAATTAGGTGGACACAATAAAGCCACCATGAATAATTATGGTGGCTTTATATAAGTGTATGAAGCTCCTAGCTGAGTAGTTTATTTGACTGTAGGTTCTACTGCTTTTTTCATGCTTTTATCTATATCTGCAACTTGCTTCTGCATATCTTTAATCATCGCTTTTACTTGGTCAGCTTGAGAAGGTTTAGCTGTTGGCTTCGTTGCTGCTTGAGTGGTTGCTGATTTTGTAGTCGGTGCTACATGCTGTGCCGCTACTGATGCGGTCTGTTTAACTGCGGGTGTCTGTTGCATCGTAGACCCACTCATTTTAGCCGATGGTGTTGCAGGAGTGCTTGGCATCTTCATTTGTGGCGGAGTTGGCATAGTCATTGGAACGGGTGTCATAACAGGAACAGCCATCATCTGATAGCTTGGTCGGCTATTGCCCCAGTTAAATGGCATATTCCAGTTTGAACCATTAGCACCATTGCCCCAGTTCATATTCGGCATACTCCAGTTTGAACCGTTACCACCATTGCCCCAATTCATTCTCGGCATAC
>CAZQTJ010000278.1:0-3532 GCA_964596035.1 uncultured Cocleimonas sp.
TTTATCGACGCGAATTTGCATCCCAGACAGTACGAGCCATGCAAAATTACAAAAGGGTTAGAGGGGGGGGGGAGAGAAATGGAAGAATAACAGGCTTGAGATAGCGTATTAGGAGAGGCAAACGACCGTTCGCCCCTACAGGTCTTAATCCCTTTTTCATCAGGGCTACGTTTACACAGATAGGGCTTACTACATGAGCGATTACACGGCAGTCTTAATCCCTTTTTCATCAGGGCTACGTTTACACTGTAAGCTCGAAATGCGCCTTTATAATCAAGGGCTTGCAGACCCCCTTGGAGAAAAAACTGCTTTCCAAAAAGCTACGATTTAATTTAAACATCATTTTCTCACTTTCAGCTTGCTTGTTTTATGGTACAAATACACCTTAAAACAGGTCAAAAAAACAAATCAAAAACAAGCGGGTTAATTTTATCATGCTTTTATTTTAAAGTATATTTTCCTAAGCCCATGACGGTGCCTTTTCCTACGTTGATATATTGTCCGAGGTAAAGCAATGGCCAAAACTCGCGGATTTCTGTGGGAGCTAACTCAATGCTACCTACCAAGCCGCCCATTCTAATTTTGCTTTGTTGACGCGAGGAGTAGCGTGTCCATTCTTGCCAGTTTAATTGCTGTTGCACGGGGCTTATTGTTTTTGCTTGCTGGCTAAGTTGGGCATAGTCTAATGGTAACTCCTGCTCGGCATGAAAATAATGCAAGCTAGAGATACGTCGTAACAAGGGGCTAATAAGGTGGTAAAAACTAAATTGTTCGGGCGTTATATAGCGGTTTTGCGAGCGAATACGGTAGGGGGTGATAAATTGCAGGGTGATATTTTGTTCAGGCAAGGGTGCTGTAACAATCGGCTTCACTTCGATATTATTTAATATATTTTGCTTTGAGTTAAAAATTTCATTGCTTTGATGTGCTTGTATTTGGCTGATTTTTTCTAGGCTAAATTTACCTCGTTGCGCACCGATACCGCGTTGCCCTGCTTGCTGAAAGGCATGTACAAAATAAGGTAATTGCTGGTTTGCTTTGCCGATAAGGTGAATATCTATCCAAATGGTTTCGCCTTTTTCAATCTCGCGTGATTGGGTTGGATTGGGCTGAATAATATAAGGATGTGGCACTGCTGAATATTTTTTCATCATTTTAGCATCAACAGCAGGTGGGGTTTCAAACAAATAGCTATAAGCACAGTTGCGCCATAACAAACACTTAGGGCAATGCTTTTCGCGTGTTACACACACACTGCGTTTTAGTGAGTGTCCAAAAATCCCCCGCCAACTAGAGCCTGTATAGGCGGGTAGCAAAAGTTTATCTGCGGCAATAAATTCAAAGCGATATTGCCCTACGGCAAGGGAGAGCGCGCTGTTCATTAGCTGTTACCCGAGACATTAATGAGTGTTGCACTACGCATATCAACTTGCTTGAGTGTTTTGTCGTACTGCGAGCTAACGTATAAGGAAGGCAACTGCGCTTCTTCTGCTGCCATAAATGCGCCTAAACTCATGGTGGTCTTACCGCCTGTTATATCTACCGCGATGTTTTCACAGCCTTTTTGTTGTAAACGCATGATTAAATGTTTAACTTCTTGACGTATTTCTTGAAGGTCGTCGGGGTCGGCTAGGAGTACCTTTGTTATCACCGCTACCCCTTGTTGTCGTGCATATTGCTCTACCTGAGCGGCATTCTCTGCCGACTGCTCACTGGCAAGTAGCGCAATATAACGCGGCGAACGCGTTTTAATCACCCATTTAGGCGTTTCGGTTTGGCTAAGGGTAAACACTAAACCATCCCAGCGACTATTTTCGTCGGTCGATTGACCAATATGTGGGAATTGATTGCGACTAAACCAATGTTTAATTTGTTCTTTTTTCAAAAACGCCCAAGCCGCCGCAAGCAGCGACATAATAGGCAGTAATAAACCCAGCATAATACCAATTTGGTCGAGCAATGCCCATGTGTGTTCGCTCCAGTTGAAGAGGTTGTTTTGCATGATCTATTGCATCCATTGTTGAAAATGGCTACGCAGTTTTTTAAGGTCACTCGGATTAATAATTTTAATTCTTCTGTCTTTAGCACGGTCAATCATATTGTCTGTTGGCGTTCTTGCGCTAACTAGCCAAAGCCCGCCATATAAACCTTTTAGATCGTCACCAAGACTATCAATTTTATAAAGTACATCGCTGTCTTTTTGTTGATAACCACCACCAAAACGCATGGTTTTACATTCTATAATCAACATGCGGTTGTTATGCACTAAGACAACATCTAATTCATTATGTGTTTTTTTACTAGAGTCCCACGATACTTTAACCCCTGAGCGTACGTCTTCAGGTTGTTCGTCTTTGGCTAGGTGGTAGACATATTCTTCTAACCAGACTCCACCTAAATAGCGGGCAGACTCAATATCGCTAAAACGTATTTCAGTTTGTCCATCCCATGAAAGCAAGCCGCTTTGTTGCATTTTTTGCAGGGCCGTTTTCCATTCACCGCGTGGTGTCGTATTCAGGTATTGCGTGGGTTTTTCTAATACTTTGCTGTTATCAGATATGGCTTGATTTACAAGATAATTAATGCTTCCAATTAGCCCATCGAGTGCTTCTGCTTGTTGCCCTAAATATTTTGTGACTGCTTTACGTTGAAGTATCTCTTGTTGCCATTGACTATCATCTGAAAGTGACTGTTTATAATTTGCACCATAAGCTTTGAGATAGTCTTTTATTTTTAAAACACTAGGAAGTGGAATGGAAGATTTTCTAGTTTTTTCTCCTATATACTCAAGTCGATTGTGCTGGGTATCGGTATAAATAAGTTGGGCATCGTTACTCATTACTTCGGTAAAGCCTTGCGACATGAGCTTTGTGCCACCTGTAATATTCAAAGTAAGGTTAGCATTGGGGTATTGTTGCTTTATTTTCTCACTAATTTCTAGAGCATAATCGTAAATAGATTCCATATTGGTGCTGGGCATATCATCATAGGTGCAATTAGGTATCTCAAGCGCATCTAGCATTGCTTTAAAGCGAGCGGTTAAGCCTGTTGTTTCCATTGACGCACTACTAATTAGGCAAACAGCATCAGGCTTTTGCATTAACACTGGAATGTAATTAGCTAATAATTGTTGTGAGACAAGACAAATATGGATATTCATAATTTTGTTACCGTGTATTCTTCTAAACGAGCATTATAGTTATCCATATCACTCGCGGATAATTCTTTACCGCGCGCTTCAACAGGAACATCAAGCGATAAATGAAAATATCGTCCACCTTTTTGACAAACAATAGCGACTAAGTTAATGGGTAATGTGCCAAGAATAACATCCCCTTTTTGGGTAGTTTCAGGTTCAAAGTGCTGTAATTGCTTGTCAACATTAAAGCCCTGTTGTTGCGCCCACTGCATTGCACCTGAATGCCTACTGATAAAATAAGTTGTCATAATTTAAAATTACTCCCAATAATTTTTAGTATAGGTGGCGGTATCAATCTGTGATTATCTTTTCTCGTTACAAGGCTCCTGCCTT
>CAZQTJ010000279.1:0-3531 GCA_964596035.1 uncultured Cocleimonas sp.
TTTTTTCTCAAGGCACATGGCAATGGCTCACCCAACCATCAACCCCATTTATCCCAACAAACAAAGCAATAGCATCAACTGGGGACAGTTACACGGTTGCGCTAAAGACTTGCTAATTGCCAATACTGCCGAAGAATACAAAGGGCTGATTTTATTAGTCACCCCTGATAGCCACAGCGCCTACCAGCTTGAGGCTAATATCCGCTTTTTCTCCAATATCGACAACATCCATATTTTCCCCGACTGGGAAACCCTGCCCTACGATGTCTTCTCCCCACACGAAGACTTAATTTCCGAACGCCTCAAAGCACTGTATAAACTATCCGCCATACAACAAGGCATTTTAATTGTGCCTATTGCCACCTTAATGCACCGCCTTGCACCAACCAACTACATTCGCGCTAACACCTTCTTGCTACAAAAGGGCGACACCTTAGACATTGAGTTGATGCGCTTACAACTTGAAGAAACAGGCTATCGGCATGTCACGCAGGTAATGGAGCATGGTGAGTACGCAACCCGTGGTTCTTTAATTGACCTTTTCCCAATGGGCAGCGATCATCCAATTCGCATTGATTTATTTGATGATGAAATCGACTCCATCCGCAGCTTTAATCCTGAAGATCAACTCACCATCGAGCAAATCGAAACCTTCGAGTTACTCCCCGCACAAGAATTTCCGCTCAATGCCGAAGGCATCCAAACCTTCCGTACTAACTACGCTGAAAAAATAGGTGGCGACCTTGCGCGCAGTCAGATTTACGACAATGTCAGCAATGGCACACCGCCCTCTGGCATTGAATACTATCTACCGCTATTTTTTAAAGAAACCGCCACCTTATTTGATTATCTACCAGACAAAACCTTATTGATTTATAACGGCGACATTCAAGCAGCAGCGGATATGTTTTGTGACAACGTAGCCGAGCGATATGAGCAACGCCGCCATGACAGCGAGCGTCCTATTCTTCCTCCTGAAGCTTTGTTTTTAAACACCGAACAACTAGAAGCCTCAATTGCCACGCACCGCCGTATTACGACCTACAGCTTTGAACAAGAAAATACCGCAGACAGCCATAATTACCCCAGCTATTCACTGCCTTCGATGCTCATACAAGCCCATGCTGAAACGCCATTAATGCTACTAAAACAGTTTTTAGCCGTACATGGCGGACGTGTTTTATTCACCGCCGAATCCGCAGGGCGACGCGAACATCTGCTCGGACTATTGCGTGATAATCAATACCCTGCCAGCACCAGCACAGGTTGGCACAACTTTTTAGAAGGTAGCAGCAAACTCAGCGTCACCGTTGCCCCTATCGAAGAAGGTTTATGGCTTAAAAATGACGAGCAACAAGGTGAGCTTGCCATTATTCCCGAAGGCATGTTATTCGGTCAGCAAGTACAACAAAAACGCCGCCGTCGCAAAGCCACGCGCGATGCCGACGCCATTATCGGCAACCTCACCGACCTGCACGAAGGCTCGCCAGTCGTCCACGAAGAGCACGGCATTGGGCGTTATTTGGGTATGCAAAAACTCACCACCGATGGCATCGAACAAGAATACATCACCCTAGAATACGCCAAAGGCGACAAGCTCTATGTGCCCGTCTCCTCTTTGCACCTCATCAGCCGTTACAGTGGCGCAAGCCCCGAAAAAGCCCCGCTACATAAACTCGGCACAGACCACTGGGACAAAGTTCGCAAAAAAGCCGCCCAACGCGCCCATGATATTGCCGCCGAATTGTTAGAAATTAATGCCCGCCGTGCCGCGCTACAAGGTCACGCCTTTGCTATTTCTGAGGCAGAATACCAAGTATTCTCCGATGCCTTCCCCTTTGAAGAAACCCCCGATCAGGCATCTGCTATCGAGGCAGTTTACAAAGACCTATCCTCCACGCAACCGATGGATCGTGTGGTCTGTGGTGATGTCGGTTTTGGCAAAACAGAAGTGGCAATGCGCGCTACCTTTATGGCAGCCAATGGCGGTAAACAAGTAGCGATTATTGCGCCCACCACCCTGCTCGTCCAACAACACACACAAAACTTCCGCGACCGTTTTGCCGACTGGCCATTTGAAATCGAAACCCTATCACGCTTCCGCACCCCCAAACAAACCAGAGAAACACTAGCAGGACTCATGAGTGGGCGCGTTGATATTGTTATTGGTACGCATAAATTACTGCAAGCCGATATAAAGTTCAAAGACTTAGGCTTAGTGATTATCGACGAAGAACATCGCTTTGGAGTGCGTCATAAAGAACAGCTCAAAAAGCTACGCGCCAATGTCGATATGCTCACCATGACCGCCACGCCGATACCTCGCACGCTTAATATGTCGCTATCAGGCTTGCGCGATTTAAGCATTATTGCCACACCACCTGCCCAGCGTCATGCCATCAAAACCTTTGTAAAAGAATGGGACAAGGCATTAATTCAAGAAGCCTGTGCGCGAGAGTTATCGCGTGGCGGACAAGTTTATGTCTTGCACAACGAAGTCAAAACCATCCAAAAAATAACCGACGAGCTAAGCTCCTACCTACCCAATGCAGAGATACGTTTTGCACACGGGCAAATGTCAGAGCAAGAACTCGAAGGCATCATGAAAGACTTTTATCATCAACGCTTTCACATACTCGTCGCCACCACCATTATCGAAAGCGGTATCGACGTACCCACCGCCAACACCATTATCATCAACCGTGCCGATAAACTCGGACTAGCCCAACTGCATCAACTGCGTGGACGTGTCGGACGCTCACACCACAAAGCCTATGCCTACCTCATTATTCCTAGCGAGAAAGTCATCACCAAAGATGCCAAAAAACGCCTAGAAGCCATCGAGTCATTAGAAGAACTCGGCGTAGGCTTCACCCTCGCCTCGCACGACTTAGAAATACGTGGTGCAGGTGAATTATTAGGCGACGAGCAAAGCGGGCAGATAATGGAAATCGGCTTCTCACTTTACAACGAGCTACTAGAACGCGCCGTCAAAGCCCTAAAACGCGGCGACTTACCCGCAGAAGACGGACACGAAACACGCACCACCGTAGACCTAGGCGCAGCCGCATTAATACCAGACGACTACCTACCCGACGTACACAATCGCCTCATTCTTTATAAACGCATCGCCAATGCCAAAAACAAAGCCCAACTACGCGACTTACGCGTAGAAATGATCGACCGCTTTGGACTACTACCAGACCCCGTCAACACCCTATTTGAAGTCACCCGAATAAAACAAATCGCACAAAACTTAGGCGTACTAAAACTAGACATAGGCGCAGAAGGCGGACGCATCGTATTTAATGAAAAACCCAATATCGACCCAATGAAAATCATGGGCATCGTACAAAAACGCCCGTGGGAATTTAAAATAGTCGGCTCAGATAAACTATATTTTGAGGTAGAGTTAGAGACGGTGGAACAGCGAGTGCAATGGATTAAGAAATTGTTTGCTGAGATAGGGAATGAGTAGAAATAGCTATACCGTAGCCTGTATGAAATTTATGGAATACAGGGATTTATGGC
>CAZQTJ010000280.1:0-3492 GCA_964596035.1 uncultured Cocleimonas sp.
AATATTTAAGGAATCGGCATGAACTGCTGAATAGGCTTAACTGCTTGTCCCACAGAATAAGAGATATTCCCCATTGATTGATTAATCTGCGAGAAATTACTGTCTATATTAGATGTGTAGGCGCTAATAGCGCGTGTATTAACGCCTAGTTTGAGGGTTCTTTTCTCCAACTCCAACATATAAGCATTGATGCGTTCTGTTGACTGGGTGATTTTATTGACTGATTGACTCATTTTATGCAGATATTGAACATTATTACCCATGTTACGGATAGATACGGTAATTGCATCCATTGTTCCACGCAATTCTGTTACTTGATTATTGATACCATCCATACTGTCTATCGAGTGGCTAATCGCTTTATTGAGCAGAGCAAATACCACCAAAATTAGAATAGCGAGTATTGCCCCTAAGCCTGTGAAAGCATAAATAACACGGTTTGTACCGCGAATGCTTCTCATTGCATGTTGCTCATGGTTATCAGAGTTATCAGCAACTTCATTCATATGGGAATATAAAGCTTCTAATTGTTGTCGGGTTAATTTCATCTGCTTGTTTCTTTAGAGTTCCTTAGGCATCTGTATATATTTTTATTTTTAATCAGCTGAAGCTTTCACTTCTTGAGTGCATGGCTTAACGCATAAAATTAAACGGATTTATGTTGTTAAACCGTTCTATAGGCTTTGCCCCATTAGCGACATCCACCGTCACTTGTCGAAGCACTTGATTTAGCACTAAGATATTAGTGTCCACGCCCTGCATTGAGGTGGTTAATCCATCCATCTCATTTGTTACTATTGCGATATTTTCAGTAATAGAAGAAAAACTATGTGTCATGCTAAGCATATTATTTTCAATGCCTGATATTGATACATTAATACTTGGCATTTCGTTCATATAGGTCTCAAATGAGGTCATTACCTGCCTAATATCTTCCATACTGCTTTGCACATCCACCGCCTGTTTTGAAATAACATCAAGGTTATCACTGAGGGTATTCATCTGCTGGGTTAAGATATAGATAAGGTATAAAATGAAAATCAGCGCGGTACTTAGCGCAACCATAACGGAGCGTATTAGGGTGCGAACGCGATTAGCAACACGTCGCTGTGTTTGACTTTGTTGCAGCAATGCTTTTTTGAGATTAACCATTGATACATGGAAAAGCTCGTCATCACTCATCTGTTCGATGGTTTTGTTCATCATAAAGCCTCTATGATGAACCCAAATATGCAGGCAGATATTTACACAAAGGGCTAAAACTCATATCGCAAATATTTGCAGGATTATCAGTGTCAACAGGCTTCCAGCCTGACTTCACCCCTCGGGATTTTAAATATTCTCGCGTTTTGCGAAACGCCTCAAACCCACTCCCTGAAATACTACTATCACCCACTTCATCGTATACAAAAAAGTAGGCAAATTGTTTCTTTGGATCAATCGCACTCAACTGCTCTTGCAAGCCACCACCTTGTTTTTCTAGCGTATTAAAATGATGCCAGTCTTTACTGCCTTCAATATCCTGCGCATGAAAAACGATGCCTTTACGGTCATCTATCTGCCCTAGCAACTGCCCATAATCAAGCGGAAAACTGCGCTTACGAACTGCCGCACCTTCAGTCGCTTGCATTGCGGCATTGGTAAATAATTTATCGGTATCTAAGATCAACACCGCGTCATCTTTTGCGATAATAAACACAGGCGATAAATCACTTTCATGTTCAATCGGTATCTCTAGCTCATAGGCTTTATTATTATCATTTATCAAAGAAATAACCGCGAATATAATTAAAATACCCACGGAATTGGAGATAATATCGGTTAAAGAATCGACACTAATAATATTCATTGTCCACCTCGCTGGGTCTTATCAATAGAAGGTGAGCCATCTATATTAAGTGTCCAGTTGGCATCCAGTGGTTCTAAACCAATGCTAATACTAGCGGCATCTGCGGTACGCGCCATCACGTCGCGCACTTTTCGATAGGCTTCACCACCTTCAGGGTAAATACCAAATAGAATAAATTCTTCATAAAGAAAATTATGCTTTAGTGCCTCTTCATTGATAAAGCGCATTTCTTTGAGTAGATCAACAATATCATCAACATTTGGCTCGATGGCAAAGTCCTCTAATGGCCCTTTATAATTTTTGACGTTACTAATAAACCGCTCACGCTGAGTAATAATATCCGCTAATTTGTCACGTACATCACCATCGACCACGGCTTGTAATTTTTTCAGACGCGATACGGGCGGCACAATAATAATACCATCGGGCAAGCTGAACATTTGAAAAGCTACTTTATAGCCCTGTTCTACCTCAGTGGTCATTTTTATTTTTTGCGGGGTATGAATGCTACTGAGAATATTGATAAACGACAGCACACCCATCACGGAGAGAAAAATACTTAAAAACGGAAATAGACTAATTTCTAGTTTATTCTCAGGCAGATAACGTGCGCGTCGGCTGGCTTTACTTGCCATTTTTTGCTTCTAACCCTTCTGAGAATGTTGTTTCATACAGGTCTTCCATTGTTTCTTGTAGCGCCCCTATTTGCGTACTCAGCAATTTGATTTCATCCGCTACTGCTTTCACTGCCCCATCGTCAGTTGTTGACTGCATAACAATACCCTCGGCATTTGTTGTCACTGTGCTTGCTTTTTGAGTACCAAATAAGGGTTTTATATCATGCGACCAAGTTTCATCTAAATGAATAAGATAGGACTCTTCTTGCTTCTCTAGCCAGATCATCATCATCATTAATGGCACACTGACAAACAATGCTAATAAGGTGGTATCAAAAGCAGTTGCTAAAGAATTAGTCACTAAAGGCAAGCTATCTTTTAACATAGATGATACGTCGGTCACGGAGCTAGTGGCTGTCATTGCATCGGAGAAATGTGCGATACCATTACTGATTCCCCATACCGTACCGATAAAGCCAACAATAGGAATCGCCCACACCATAAAGCGCGACAAGGAGAAAGAGCCACGTAAAAATTCACGCTCTTTAATGCCAAAGCCCTCGTCAATATCCTCACTTCCTTGATGGTTTAAATATAAGTTTGAGCGTGATAATAATAAATTGTCATCAGGGATATTTGCCTGTTTGCCAAACGCCTGCACACTTTCTAAGGAAACCGTTTGCTCTTTATTTTCTTGATAAAAATGTGATAACTGTTGTGTGTAAGCTTGTTCTTGTTTAAGTTTTTTAGACTTTAACCACAGATGAAAAAAACTAGCGGCAAAGAACCATAAGATAATGGGTGAAATCCAGTTGCCGATAAATATTTTGAAAGCACGACTAATATCTCCCGAGCCAAACATAAAAAATAAAATTAATGCAGGAATCAAGACCAATAAGGCGGTTAATATCATCGGTTGCTTAAAAGATTGCTCTATTGGATATAAATTAGAAGCTAATAAGTTATTTTTTTTCATAGATTATTTTTTATCAGTGATTATTTTAAGTTTGTTGAGCCATTCACTTA
>CAZQTJ010000281.1:0-3486 GCA_964596035.1 uncultured Cocleimonas sp.
TAAAAAAACAGTAAATTAATAGAACTACTTAATTTTAGCTTCTTTAAAAATTACATGTTTACGTACAACAGGATCATACTTTTTAAGCTCTAACTTTTCAGTCATAGTACGCTTGTTCTTTGTCGTTGTATAGTAGTAACCAGTGCCAGCACTTGATACTAATTTTATTTTATCACGCATGATAACTCCTCAGACCAAATGGTCGCTAATTATACTTTTTCGCCACGTTTACGCATATCCGCTAAAACAGCATCAATACCATTCTTGTCGATAATACGCATACCTTTTGCTGTAAGGCGTAACTTCACCCAACGATTTTCACTTTCAACCCAAAAACGATGAGTGTGAAGGTTTGGCAAAAAACGACGTCTTGTTCTATTTTTAGCGTGCGATACATTGTTGCCCGCTACTGGACGTTTACCTGTTACTTGGCATACTTTAGCCATGACCATTCTCCAAATCTATTCTTAACTAGCAAGCCAGTTGATATTATATATCAGCCAACCGAAAAACGCGTAAGTCTATACTAATTAGCTCTATATCAGCAAGAACAATTTGCATTTATGGAGTACGCGCATAAATTTTAATATTTTCGATAAAAAAGCCGAGCTATATAATGGCTCGGCTTTTTAAATAAAGTACGTTTATTAATAAGTAGGTGAACACAATAAATTTAAAATTTGTTAGATTTATTATGTCCGTCTACTTAATTAAATCTGTGAACGTGATTAGATATATAAACAAATATCTGAGTCACCTGCAAATTCAAAGAATGATGCGGCACCAACGTAATCAACACCATCAATAAACTCATTTGTATCCATTTCAAATAGATCAACCGTCATTTGACAAGCAAGGAGGCGAACTTCAGCTTCAACACAAAGATCACGTAGTTCGCCTAAGTCTGCTACGCCTTTATCTTTCATTTTCTTCTTCATCATTACTGTCATCATCTTCTGCATTCCTGGTAATGCTTGAAGCAAAACAGGTACAGGCATAGGCATAGGCATACCAGGATTTCCTAATGATGAAACTTGAAGGTCTAAATCTTTCTTAAGCAGTTGCAAGCCGTAAAAAGTACAGAATATTTCTGTATCATAGCCTAGAGCAGCAGCTGTAGAAGCTAGAATAAAGGGAGGGTAACCCCAGTCTAATGTACCTTTTGTCGCAATAATCGCAAGTTTCTTTTCAGTCATGTGTAGTCTCTCAGCTATTGGCAACTGTATGTTCAAGCCCTCTGAACGTGCCAGATAAATTATACCCTAATGGGGGAAATTCTCCCGAGTATAACAGAAGTAACTAATATTAGGAAACACTGTATTAGGTAAATTTATACTGTAAATAACAATATCTTCAGCACTTTAAAGGCGTATAAATACTAGAGAGCTAAAGAGCTAAGTATCAATGCTTTATGAAATGCGACTGTAACGTCTAAAGATTAATTACCTCTTTGCAAGTCAGTAATCATAGCGCTCAAACTAATAAAGGCATAGACCACTAAAAAAGAGACGACAAGAAAAGTAAATACCTTCAAATAAAAAGAAACATTCGTTGAAAAGTTATTGATAGATGATGCAAGAACAGCTTCATCATAGGCATCTTGATAAATATGCCGTTCATCATCATGTACTGCTTTTCGTATTGTGTCAGTTTTAAAATCTATTGTTACTGACTCGCCATCCTGCATCGTTTGAAAGGTTTTTACGATGAGTGCTTCTCGCTCATAGACGGGTTTGATCGATTTTATTTTCCCCCTAAAACCATAGGTGATGATTGCGGCTATTTTTCTAGCATCGCCTTTTTCATCAGTGGCGTGATAAATGATCATTTCTTTTTTCTTGGAGCGATTCTTTTTTTCTCGTTTTTGAATGGTAAATGTTTTGACTCGAGATATTTGAATATGTGCAGACATAATTTTAACCGTTTTTTATTTTTTCTTATCAGCACGGTAATTTATCTATGCAAAATTATAATCACCAATAAAGGATACGGGCGCTTTTTTCTCTTCCCCAAGCGTAATGATTTCCCATGAATCTTGTTGGATTAATAATTCGCGTAAAAGCTGATTATTGATAGCATGTCCCGACTTATAGCCATGATAAGCCCCTATAATACCGTAGCCTAGTGTGTATAAATCGCCGACAGCATCTAGCATTTTGTGTTTTACAAACTCATCTTCGTACCGTAGTCCATCTTTATTGAGAACTCTAAAATCATCTAATACAATAGCATTTGAGAAGCTACCGCCGAGTCCCATGTTTTTTGAACGGAGTAATTCAACATCGCGCATAAAGCCAAAGGTTCTGGCACGACTAATCTCTCGTGAATAAGATTTTTGTGATAAGTCTAAGGATAATGATTGACGCGTTCCTTTAACCGCAGGGTGGTCAAAATCAATTTCAAAGGATACTTTAAAACCATCAAAAGGGGTCAGTTCAGCCCAGCCTGATTTGTTTTCAAATTTAATTGCTTTGGTGATTCTTACAAACTGTTTGGCGACGAACTGTGCTTCGATACCCGCCGATTGAATTAAAAAGATAAAAGGAGCCGCGCTACCATCCATAATGGGAACTTCAACTGCGCTGAGATCGACGTAAGCGTTATCAATACCTAAGCCTGCAAAGGCAGACATAATGTGTTCGATGGTTGAAACTTTAACGCCATCTTTAACAAGCGTGGTGCTTAGTATGGTTTCGCCAACAGCTTCTGCTTCAGCTTTTATCTCTACGATTGGGTCGAGGTCGATACGGCGAAAGATAATTCCCGTGTTTGCTGCGGCTGGGCGCAGTGTTAGTTCAACTTTACGACCAGAATGTAGTCCAATACCAACGGTTTTGACGATTTTTTTTAGTGTTCTTTGTGACAGCATTAAAAACCCCTTTTTAATATTTTTATCAGCCCGTTGATGACTGTAACGAAATATATATAAATAACAGCTTAATATAGACGAACTGTATAGAAAGAAAATTTTCCTATAATAGACGTTAATTTAAATGATTAGTTCTACTGTTGTTTACTCTTCGCTGTAAGAGACACAAGCACGTTCGGTTTCCCAGAGCGTTAAGTTAGATACTTTCACAGTTTCACTATTTAATTTTTTAGCGAGTTGTTGATAAAAATAACGTGCAATATTTTCAGCCGTTGGGTTGATCTCTTGGAAAGCTTCTAAGTCATTCAGGTAATAATGATCCAGCTCTGCTGCTATTGCGCGGGTAGCGGTTTTGATTTCTTTAAAATCAATCGCCATTCCTATGTCATTCAGTTTTGTGGCGATAACTTCGGCTTCAACTTTCCAGTTGTGTCCGTGCATACGACTACAGGCTCCGGGGTAATCTCGAAGCGTATGCGCGGCGGCAAAATCAGTCACTATTTTCAAGGTATATTTAGCTGGCATGACAATATTTCAAAAGGGGTAAAAATGAGATAGTAGCGGAGCTTACCTTATGACGCAAGCAACGCCCTTTTTTGTGACGTGTTATGTGATGT
>CAZQTJ010000282.1:0-3469 GCA_964596035.1 uncultured Cocleimonas sp.
CATTATTTTCTTTCTTTAAATTATTGACAATTATAATGTCACTATGACACTATATAAATATATTGTCATAGTGATAGTAATAAAAGGAGAATAATAATGCCAGTGTTGATTCGTTATCCCAGTATACAAATAAATTCACTTCGATTTTCTGCGGGGGAGATGCATGTGCACTTAGAAAAACTTCCCGAAGAAAAGCCTGAAAAAATAATACTACGAGCTGATATTCACAGTAGTGATGATTTAATGGTGCTGTTATTAACGCATAGTGCTTTGCAAAACCACTATGGAGAAGACTTGGTGATTCACTTGGAGATGCCTTATTTTCCTTATGCGCGTCAAGACCGTGTTTGTGCGGTAGGGCAGGCATTTTCTTTAAGCGTTATTGCCAAAATTATTAGTGACTTAAAAGTTAATGTCTTAACCATTTGGGATGCACACAGTCCTGTAGCAACAGCGTTAACAAAGGCGCGTAATATTACACAGGAAGAGATAATCGCATCAAATAAAAAACTTGTGAGCCATTTACGAGATGAAAATACGGTATTAGTTTGTCCTGATAAAGGTGCAAGAGAGAAGAGTCAAGCGGTGAGGGAAAAGTTTTCAGTCAATGAGATGATTAATGCAGAAAAGGTGAGAAACCCTGCGACGGGAAAGATTATTGATACGCGCTTAGAAGCGGGTGATTTAAGCGGCAAAAAGGCAATTATTATTGATGATATTTGTGATGGTGGACGAACCTTTATCGAGATCGCAAAGAAGCTTAAAGAGAGGAATATAGAGCGCGTTATCTTATATATCAGTCATGGGATTTTTAGCAAGGGCTTGGATGTTTTTGAGGGCTTGATTGATGAGATATACACCAGCAATAGTTTTCCACAAATGGAAAACCCAAAACTAACTGTGATTGATGACGCAGACTTCGTAATGGAGAAAGGAGTAATAAAAAATGAATTATGATCCATTAAATACAATCGACTTTTATAAAGCTGATCACAGAAGACAGTACCCTTCGGGAACTCAATTTGTTTACTCGAACTTTACACCAAGGTCCTCAAGGTTAGCGCCTGTGCCTGCCTCCTTCGATAACAGAGTCGTGTTTGTTGGCTTGCAAGGCTTTATCAAAAATTATTTGATAAAAGCATGGGATGAAGGTTTTTTTAGCCAACCTAAAGAGCAGGTATTGGCTAAATACAAAAAACGTATGGATAAGTCGCTGGGTGAAAATGCTGTGCCTGTTGATCACATTGCTGATTTGCACGACTTGGGTTATTTACCCTTAAGCATTAAAGCTTTGCCCGAAGGTAGTAGGGTCAATATCAAAGTGCCGATGTTGACGGTTATTAATACATTGCCAGCGTTTTTTTGGTTAACGAATTATATCGAAACGGCGATTAGTGCGGAAATATGGAAACCATCGACAACAGCAACGATTGCTTTAGAGTACCGAAAACTATTTACAGAGTATGCGATTAAAACAGCAGCACCTTTGGAGTTTGTTGATATTCAGGGGCATGATTTTAGCTCACGGGGTATGAGCGGTATTGTCGATGCTGCACAATCTGGGTTTGGTCACCTAACAAGCTTTATCGGGACAGATACCGTTGCCGCGATTGATTATGCTGAGGATGTTTATAACGCAGTGGATGATATTGTTGGCGTGTCTGTGCCAGCAACGGAGCACAGTGTGATGAGTATGGGCCTAAAAGAAAGCGAAGTTGATACTTTTCGCTATCTAATTAAAGACCTTTATTCGACGGGTGTCGTCAGTATTGTCTCGGACACATGGGACTTTTGGAAAGTTATTACCAAATATTCCAAGATATTAAAAGACGATATTTTAGCGCGACAAGAAAATGCCTTGGGTTTAGCAAAAGTCGTATTTCGCCCTGATAGTGGTGACCCTGTAAAAGTAATTTCAGGTGATGCCGATGCAGTACCTGACTCGCCCGAATATAAAGGCGCAGTGGAGTGTTTATGGGATATTTTTGGCGGAACAATCTCGGATAATGGTTATAAGATGCTCAATGAAAGAGTGGGTCTAATCTATGGTGATTCGATCACCTTGCCACGCGCTAAAGCAATTTTGAAAGGTTTGGAAAAGAAAGGATTTGCGTCAAACAATATTGTCTTTGGTATAGGGAGTTACACCTATCAATATATTACTCGTGATAGCTTCGGTTTTGCGATGAAAGCAACTTGGGGGCAGGTGAATAATGCAGGTCGTAATATCACAAAAGACCCCGTGACAGATCGTGGCGATAAAAAGTCAGCATCAGGGCTGTTAAGAGTAGAGAAAGATGCAAATGGTTTTGTTCTTTTTGACGAACAAAGCAAAGCGCAAGAATCTCGGGGTTTGCTGAAGACTGTCTTTGAAAATGGAAAATTACTGAGAGAAACAAATTTAAGTGATATTCGAGCAAGGTTGAGAGAGTGACTAGGGGGGGGGCAAATAGTCATCTATTTTTCTGGTCTTTTTAGCCATTTTCTGTGTTGGGGAAAGTAGTTACATCGCTTGGCAAGCGCGCTTATTTTCCCGCCTTGAAGATAAATAAAAATCCTGTGAAATATGAATAATTATTTATTTCCGCTCCCCCCCCCTTAATAATGGTTTCACGGATTCAGACAAGCTATTGCGGTTAGGGTATTCTTCCTATATAACTTTACTTTGTTTTCATAGGGGTGTTGCTGTGCGAATGCTGACACTTTAAGGATTCAGCTTATAGATAAGGGTAATCAATAAAGGACGTTATAGTGTCACCAGAAAAACAATTTTTAGCAGAATACAGTATCAGTGATTATGATGTTCCTTTAACAACGGTTGATATGGGAATCTTTTCTATTATTGATCACAAGCTGAATGTCTTATTACTAAAGCGCGATATTTTTCCTGAAAAAGGTAAATTAGCGTTACCAGGTGGTTTTATCGACCTTGGCAGTGATGCTGACTTAGAGGCAACAGCACTGCGTAAATTGCAAGAAAAAACAAGCGTGAAACTGGCTTACTTAGAGCAGGTAGAGTCTGTGGGAAATGCCAGTCGTGACCCCCGAGGTTGGTCCGTTACTATTCTTTATTTTGCCTTAATTGATATTAATAAGATTAACAAAAAGTTATTAAGCAACTCAAACTGGTATCGGGTAGAAGAGGCGGAAAAAATACCATTAGCATTTGATCATAATATATTATTAGCAAAAGCGGTAAAACGGTTGCGCTCAAAAACACTGTATACCGCATTACCAATAGCCTTACTCCCCCCTAAATTTACTTTAACAGAGCTACAAACTATTTTCGAAATTATCCTCGATAAAAAACTGCCAGTGAAATCATTTAGGAAAAGAGTGCTTGATGCGAAGGTCGTTATTGGAACGGATGAAACCAAAATTAGCGGTAAGCGATTTGCTCAACTCTATAAGTCGGCAGGGATAGATAAAGATTTTCACTTTCCTCGGGCTTTAGCCAAATAAATAAAAA
>CAZQTJ010000283.1:0-3463 GCA_964596035.1 uncultured Cocleimonas sp.
AAAATAATGTATTGGAAGCAGTACCGCCTATCTCGGCTAGGAGGCTGTCCGAGAACTACCATGATCAATTTTTACATGCCATATATAGTGTTATTTCTTAAAACAAATCACAATATGTAGAAAAAATCTCGAAATTATCTAGTTCTCGGACAAGCTCCTAGGAGATAGGCTATTGGGTAAGGTAAGAATTATTATTTTTTATCGTCTTTCTTTTCTACCGTTTTTTCCTTAGGAAGTGAAATTTTAATATCAGCAGTGCTTTTGATTTTATCCATATAAGCTAACATTTTCTTTTGTGATAACTTGCGTGTGAGTTTAGGCTTTAATACATCTAAGGTTGGTAGTTTAGCGTCACGCACATCTTCTAGTTTGATAACGTGGTAGCCAAACTGAGTTTTTACGGGAGCTTTTGAAACATCGCCTTTTTTCATTTCTTTAATAGCAGATGCAAAAGCAGGTACCATTGTTTGTGCTTTAAACCAACCTAGACTACCGCCATTTTTAGCCGAAGGCCCTGTTGATTTTTTTTCGGCGACTTTAGCAAAGTCAGCACCGTCAGCTATTTCTTTTATCACAGCTTTCGCTTCATCTTCTGTTTTAAGAAGAATATGACGCGCATTAAATTCTTTTGATGTTAATTTTTTAACAGTCTCGTCATACTCTTTTTTGATGTCAGCATCGGATATATCAAACGACTTAACCTTTTCTTTTGTCCATGTTGTTAGTACAACATTACGAGTAAAGTCGCTAATCTTTTTCTTCACATCAGCACGAGAAAGTATGTCGGTCTTTTTTGCTTCTTGAAGTGCTAGTTCTGTTGCCACTAAATCATCCAAAGCTTCTGATGCTTTTACTGAGCTACCACTAGGAGAGCGTTTGATAACACGCAAATAGCCATCTAAAGCACTTTGCATAATTTTATCGCCGTTAACGGTCGCAACAACGCTATCAGCTTTTTTTGATTCAGGTGCTTTCTCATCTTTTGCGTGAGCAATACTGACAGCAAGCCCTATGCTTAATAACGCAGTTGCAAGTAAAGGTGTTTTTATTTTTTTATTCATATGAGTAATAAGTTGCATTGTTTTCTCTCGATATTAAAAGTGGTATAGATTGTGTTGTCTAGAGGAGGTTTCTTAAGGAATGTTATTTTGTTTTCCTTCCTAAGGAAGCACCTTTTTAAACGGTTTAACAGTAACTTTGGCATAAACACCCGCCTCAATATAAGGGTCGGCGTCTGCCCAAGCTTGGGCTTCTTGTAATGATGTAAATTCGGCAACGATAAGGCTACCTGAAAACCCCGCTGTTCCTGGGTCTTCACTATCAATAGATGGATGCGGTCCAGCAATAATCAAGCGTCCTTCTGACTTTAATAACTGTACGCGTTCGATATGTGCAGGTCGAACAGAAAGGCGTTTTTCTAAACTGTCTTCGACATCTTCAGACATAATAGCGTAGTGCATGTTTACTCCTTTAGCTCTTCCGCATGTTTACTGATGTAAATGCCCTGAGCAATCATAAAGACTAAGGTTAAACCCAAAATACCAAACATTTTGAAGTTGACCCAAGCATCTAGATTATTTTGCTGTTTTGCGTAAATTTCATACACAATAAGATTCAAAGCCCCGACAATAATAAAAAACACGCCCCAAGACAAGTTAAGGTTTTTCCATATTTGCTTAGGAACACTAATTGCGTGAGACATCATGCGTTCAATAAGAGGTTTTTCGCCAATGAAAAAACTCCCTAAAATAACAGCGGCAAATATCCAGTTGAAGATAGTGACCTTCCATGCGATGTAATCAGGGTTTTTCAAAATAATGGTTAATGTTCCAAAAATTAAGAGGATAAACAAGGAAATCACATGCATTTTTTCAAGGCGACGATAAACCAGCCAATGTAAGATGTTTTGTAGAATGGTTGCGAGAATAATCACAAGTGTTGCCATGAATATGCCATCTTTACTATTACCCGCCGTTAGATTGACAAAGGGTAATTGGTTGACGGCTTCTATCACGCTATTGGGTAAGCTGTCGTAAAATTTGTAGGTTAAGAAGAAAAATAAAACAGGAACAAAATCAAAAAGTGCTTTCATAAATATATTTTTTTTTAATTAAAAGATTTAAGGTCTAAATAATAAAGGCAGGCGAGTGTCTTCATGTTAGAATCGCGTATTTTACACTGTTGACCCACTAATGAGCCAGTATTTTCAAATTCACCCCGAAAATCCTCAAGATCGCTTAATTAAGCAAGTCGTTGAAATCATCACCCAAGGTGGTGTTATTATTTATCCTACCGACTCTAGTTACGCAATTGGTTGTCGTTTAGATGATAAAAAAGCGGCGGAACGCATTAGAGCGATTAGAGGACTGGGGAAAGAGCATAACTTTACCTTGGTATGCAAAGACCTGTCCGAAATATCACAATATGCCATTGTTGATAATATGAACTATCGCTTGATAAAATCAATTACTCCAGGTGGCTATACGTTTGTATTAAAAGCCAGTCGTGAAGTACCTAAACGAATTCAAAACCCTAAACGTAAAACGATTGGTATTCGTATCCCCGATAATGCGATAACGCAAAGTATACTAGAAGAACTGCAACAGCCCATTATGTCTTGCACCTTAATTTTACCTGATGACGACCTTCCCATGACAGACCCTTATCAGATTCGATTAGCCTTAGAACAGCGAGTCGATTTGATTATAGATGGTGGTTATAGCGGGCACGACCCAACAACTGTTGTCGATTTAATGGAAGGACGACCTGTTATTCTACGCGAAGGACAGGGTGATATTAATTGGTTAATGAGTCACTAAAAAATGGATGTTGAAAAAATTATATACGGCATCGCCGTATGGGCAATACCTGTGTTATTTGCGATAACATTGCATGAGGTGGCACATGGTTGGGTTGCCAATAAGCTGGGAGATGGTACTGCCCGTATGTTGGGGCGTTTAAGTCTTAACCCTATTAAGCATATTGACCCTGTTGGAACGATACTGGTTCCTCTAGTGCTACTCATTACAGCGACTTTAGCGGGTGTATCCCCTTTTTTATTCGGTTGGGCGAAACCCGTCCCTGTTAACAGCAGAAATTTTAAAAAGCCTCGACAAAATATGGCTATTGTTGCGGTAGCAGGACCGATTGCAAATATCATAATGGCAATCCTGTGGGTTGGTTTTTTATATGTGATGCTCTTATTTGTTGAAGACTCACCGCTTCGTAGTGGTTTAGTTCAAATGGCAAGCGCAGGGGTTTTTATTAATATTTTATTGTTTGCGTTTAATTTAATTCCCATCCCTCCACTTGACGGTGGTCGAGTACTGTCTGGTTTTGTACCAGCCAGCGTCTCAGATATGCTAGACAAAATAGAACCTTATGGATTTTTTATTGTGATAGGTTTGGTGTATATGGGGTTCTTTCAACCTATACTGATGCCGATTATCACAGCGTTTTATCG